>DFBW01000272.1:2461-10371 GCA_002366775.1 Roseovarius sp. UBA3070
CCCGTGCCGCCCATCTCGCGAGAGCGGTGGTTATCAATGCGATAAAACCGTTCGGTGAGGCGCGGCAAATGGATGTCTTCAATGCCGGGGCCGTGGTCTTGCACCACAATCACGGCGGCGGGGCCACGCACCAAAGGTTCGTTGGCGGATTGGCTCAGAGTGATTTCAACCTCTTTGCCTGCGCCACCATATTTGATCGCGTTCTCGATCAGGTTTGACATGACTTGAGCCAATTGATCAGCGTCAGCGGGTATGTTCACGGGCGTCTCAGGCGCCTTCAGGGTGATCGTCACATCGGTCTCTGCCGCCAGTGGCCGCAGCGTATGCAAGACAGATTGGATCACCCCGCCCACCTCTATGATTGTCGTTGGGCGCATGCGTTCCCCGGATTCAACCCGGCTGAGTGACAACAGATCATTCACCAAGCGTTCCATCCGCCCGGCTTCGCCTGACATGATGCCCAAAAACCGGTCAGTGGCGGCAGAGTCGTTGCGTGCAGGGCCTTGCAAGGTTTCGATAAACCCCAAGAGGGCCGTCAGGGGCGTGCGCAACTCGTGGCTGACATTGGCCACAAAATCGCGGCGCATCTGGCTGACCTGTTGCTGGTGGGTGATATCCTCAAAACTGACCAGCACGGCCTGGCCTGCCGCGGAGCTGACCTGTGCACAGCTGACAATAAAGGTGGTGTCTTGTGCGCCGTCATTGGTTAAATACTGGGTCTGGCGTGGCGTGGCGTCTTGCAGGCAAAGCTCGATCGTGTCCAACACGGCAGGTTGGCGCAACACTGTTATGAAATGCCGACCCTTAACCTGTGAGCCCAACAGCGATTGCGCCTTGGTGTTGGCGGTGATGATCCGCTCATCCGCCCCAATCAGCACAGCAGGCAGTGGCATAGCCTCAAGCAAAGCCCCAAAATCCTGCGCATCCATTGCCTAAAGCGCCTGCAAACCAGAGCGGAAACGGCGCATGTTGGCCTGATACCCCAACGCGCTGTTGCGCAAGCCCTCAATGGCGGCCTCATCCAACTGGCGCACCACCTTACCCGGCGCGCCCATCACCAAAGACCCCGCCGGAATGGTTTTGCCTTCGGTGACCAACGCCCCGGCCCCAATCAGGCAATTGTCACCAATCACAGCACCGTTCAGCACTGTGGCGCCCATGCCGATCAGCACATTGTCACCCAAAGTGCAGCCATGCAGCGTGGCCTTATGGCCAATGGTGCACCCCGCCCCGATGCTCAGCGGATACCCCATATCCGTGTGCAGCACGCAGTTTTCCTGAATGTTTGAGCCTATGCCAAGGGTGATCACCTCATTGTCGCCACGCAATGTGGACCCAAACCAGACCGAGCTGGCACTGTGCAGCACCACCTTGCCAATGACATTGGCATCCGGGGCAACCCAGAAATCTTCGTCCTCAGGCGTTTCGGGGCGCCAATCCTCGAGCGCATAAATCATTACTGCATTCCTTCAAATTCGGCGTGTAACACACGCACGTGATCGTTTAGCCCTGGTTGTTGCGAGCGGCGCAGGCGCGCGGCTGTGACAATGCTCTTCAGCTTGGCCTCGGTGGCATCAAGATCATCATTGACCAGCACAAAATCATAGCTGTCCCAATGGCTGATCTCGTCCCAGCTTTTCTGCATCCGCTTGGCGATCACCTTGGCACTGTCTTGGCCGCGCATCTCTAATCTGCGGTGCAGTTCAGATATGGAAGGCGGCAACAAAAAGATCGACAAAACATGTGCTTGCAGCGCCGAATTGGAGATCTGCTGTGCGCCCTGCCAGTCGATGTCAAACAAAACATCCTGTCCGCGATCAATTGCCGCCTGCACCGGTTTGCGCGGCGAGCCATAGAAATTACCGAACACATGGGCATGTTCCAGCATGTCCCCATTCACCACATCCTGCTTGAATTTCTCTTCTGACAAAAAGTGGTAGTCGCGCCCATCCTGTTCGCCATCTCGCGGCGCACGGGTTGTGGCCGAGACCGAGAAACTCAAGCTGTCGTCCCATTCCCTCAGTCGACGGGTCAAGGTTGATTTGCCAGCACCCGAGGGTGACGACAAAATGATCAGCAATCCACGTCTGTCGCTCATGCTTTGTCCCTTGCTATCTGATGGTAAGAAATCGCATTCGTTTCGAACACCCCCCACCTATTCCACATTTTGCACCTGTTCGCGCATCTGGTCGATCACCGTTTTCATTTCTATTCCCACGGTGGTCAGCCCGGTGTTTTGGGCCTTGGAACACAGCGTGTTGGCCTCTCGGTTGAATTCCTGTGCCAGAAAATCCAGTTTGCGCCCGATGGGGGATCCGGCGGCTATCAGGGCATGGGCGGCGCTGACATGGGCGCCCAAACGGTCGATCTCTTCGGTGACATCGGCCTTGACGGCCAGCAAGGCCAGCTCTTGTGCGATGCGCGCCTCGTCAGCGCCATCGGCAGCATTCAGAACCTTTGCCAGTGTTGTGCGCAGATGCGCCTCGACTTCGGGTGCGCGGGACTTGGCGATTTGAGCGGCGTCAGCGGTCAGCTTTGCTATCTGGTACAGTTGATTTGACAGCACCTCGCTTAGGGCGGCCCCTTCATGTGCGCGCATTTCAAGGAACCCGGCCAGAACGGGTTCAAAATCTGCGATCAGTGTTTTGCTCAGGGCTGTGGTGTCGGGCACAGTGCTGGCGTGGTCCAGCACACCGCGCAGGCTCAGGATGTCGGCGGCATTGGCGGGCGCCAGCGTCAGCCCTTGATCCATCGCCTGGGTTTCAACCTCGGCCATGGCTGCCAGCACATTATTCAATTGCGCCTGGTTGAGCACAAGCCCAGTGGCCTGATCCTCGGCCTGCAATTTCAGGGTCAGGTTGACATTGCCGCGCGCCAAAGCGCCGCCCAAGGTTTTGCGCAACGCAGCTTCCAGCCCGTCAATCCATTCGGGCACACGCAGCCGTACATCCAGCCCCTTGCCATTGACTGAACGTAACTCCCAACTCCAGCTGAACCCGTGGGCGCCCCCCTGGGCTGAGGCAAAACCGGTCATGGATTGTATCACGTTGACGTCTCCTTACTCGTTGCCAGATGTCCTAAAGCGTTTCGCGGCTGACGTGAAGTAAGAACACAAGCCACGCCCAAGCGGCAGCTGTATGATATCAGTTAACCAAATAGATGGGTTTTTAACAAAACTGGCCAGGTCTGTGTATTATGGAACCAGGAACAAGCTGTGGGGGCTTGGTATTAGGGTGACACATGAGCAACAATAGCACATCAGGCGACATCGTATCGTTGGGAAAAACCAAAAAATCTATCCGAGGCAAAGATTTGGGTGCGCTGCGCCTGTATTGGGAAAGCATGCGAGAGAATGCCGATGTGCCACGCCGCTCGCATATTGATCCGCGCGGATTGGAATCTTTGCTGGAAAACGCCCTGATTGCCGAAAAAATTGCACCGGGTCTGGCGCGCATGCGGATTGCGGGCCAACATCTGAGCGATGTGATGGGCATGGAGGTGCGCGGTATGCCGATCAGCGCGTTTATTGCGCCCGATCACCGCGATCAGCTTGCCCTTGCCCTGAGCGAGCTGTTTGAGCGCCCGGCCGTGGTAACACTGCATCTGAGTGCCCCCGGCAAGCTGGGGCAACCAGAGATGAGCGCAACAATGGTGTTAATGCCTTTGCGCAGCGATCTGGGCGATATTTCCCGCGCTTTGGGATGTTTTGTCACCCGTGGCAGCATCGGGCGAACCCCGCGCCGGTTTGAGATCACGTCGATTGATATTGACCGCATAGATACCAATCCGTCAGCGACGCGCGAATGCCCGGTTGCGGCAGGATTTGCGGAACCGGACCAGCCGTTCGAGCCCGAGCGCCCTGCCCTGTCTGGTGAACGCAGCTATCTGCGCCTGGTGAAATAGCCCTCAGGCATCGGGGCTCTGTGCCCCAATTGCCCCAAAGTTAACTAAAATCAGCGCGCCCAGCGGGCCAAATCCGCCGTATTGCCATGCCATAGGTGACTTGCAAATTGCTTAAACGCGAGGTCCCGATGGCACAGTCCATTCTACATAAGGCGAAAGCCGACAAGCATCAGCGATTGTTTGAACTGATCCGTCAGGGCAATCTGGCCGAGCAAACTCCCGACTGTGTTGTTATTCCATCGGCCACGGCCTCGGCCGAAGTAAATGCGTTTCGAAAGCAAGCGGAACAATCGCTTTTGCCGTCAAACCTAGCAGGTTAATCCTCGCCATCGCTGTCAATCGCGCCACGAAACCCTGTGGCGACAACGAATTTCTCGGAACTGTCAGAGCGTGACGCAGGTGGTTTGACATTGGCCACTTTGGTGAACCGCTGTTTCAGCAGTTTTTGCAACTCGCCTTCGGCCCCGCCGGCCAAAACCTTGGACACAAAGACGCCGCCCTCTTCCAGCACATCAAATGCAAAGTAAGCGGCCGCCTCACACAGCGAAATAATGCGCAAATGGTCGGTCTGTTTGTGGCCCGAACTGGACGCGGCCATATCCGACATGACGACATCTGCCTTGCCCCCCAGCCATTCTTTGACACGATCGTCAGCGCCTTCATCCATGAAATCCAGAACATGAAATTCGCACCCCGCCAGAGGTTCAACCTCTTGCAGGTCAATACCAAGAATACGGCCCACGGCCTTGCCTGATTTTTCACCCAGCGCGTTGACCCTTGGCACCGCGACCTGACACCAGCCACCAGGGGCACAGCCCAGGTCAACAATCCGCGCGCCGGGCACCAGAAAGCGGTATTTATCGTCAACTTCCATGATTTTATAAGCTGCGCGGCCACGGTAGCCTTCGGCCTGTGCGCGTTTTACATAAGGATCATTCAGCTGGCGCTGCAACCAACGGGTGGACGAACTGCGCCGCCCACGGGCCGTTTTAACCTTTACCGTCAGGTCTCGCATTCCGCGTCCCGAAGTATTCTTGCCATCGGGGCTTTTGCCGGTGGGTCTCTTTGCCATCGTGTTGCCTCAGCCGTTGCTGACAACCAGCCCGTCGTGGGCCGGTGCCAGTGTTTCTATTGCCCTATCGTTGCCCTCTTGTTTTAGCCGCGTGTTGGGGCCGATCAGGCGTTTGAACGTGGTCATCATAATCTGGCTGTACCAGCCCCGGAACGGATTGTCGTTGTGAAACACAGTATTTTTGCAGGTGACACTTGAGGGTTTTACCATCGTTTCAGCATCCAGTCGTGACGGCGGTTGCAATGATGCGTTGATACCAGTGACGGACACGGTAACGTTGAATTTGGTCGATGACCAAACGCTGGTGTCTTCTCGTGCCATCACATCACCGCCTTTGATCCAAGAACACACCGTCCGCCGCCATTTGAGCATACAGCATACCCTCGCGCAGGCCCCGGTCTGCCACCGATAACCGGTCCGTGGGCCAACACCGCAACAAGGCCTGCAAAATCGCCGAGCCGGACATAATCAGCGCCTGGCGGTCATGTCCGATGCGCGGGTCACGTTTACGCCCGGCCGGGCCAAGCGCCAGATAATCCCGGATCACCGCATCAATCTGATCGCTGGTCATGGTCAACCCATCCACCTTGTTGCGATCATAGCGTTTGAGGCCAAGATGGCTGGCCGCCACAGTGGTGACAGTGCCGCTGGTCCCGACGATCTGAAACCCTTCACGGGGTTGTTCGTTGGTGTAGGGGGCAAATTCGGCCAGGTTTTCCTCGAAATACCAGCTCATCAGGGCAAACCGTGCGGCGTCATCTTCAACATCGTTGAACTGATCGCGCAGGGTGGCCACGCCCAAGGGTACGCTGATCCAATCCACCACTCTGGCGTCTTTGTCGCCCAGATTGCCGGCTTGAAACCCCTTGTGCATCCGCATGATGGATTGTGATCTCTCATGGGATGGCACGCGGGACAGATCAATCCAGACCAGTTCGGTCGACCCGCCGCCAATATCCACCACCAGCAATTGATCCGTGGTCGGCGACACCAGCGGCGCACAGGATACAACGGCCAATTGGGCCTCTTCCTGCGGCTTGATGATATCCAGTTTCAGGCCCGTTTCACGGCGCACACGCGTCATGAATTCGGCCCCGTTTGTGGCCCGCCGACAGGCCTCGGTTGCGACCAGACGCATGCGTTTCACTTTGTGTCGATTCAATTTCTGACGGCACACCCGCAGGGCCTGAATCGTGCGATGAATCGATCCGCGGCTCAACTGTCCCGAGTGCTCTAATCCGGCGCCCAGTTGTACGGATTTTGAGAAGCTATCCACGACTTTAAACTGATTGCCGTGTGGTTCGGCAATCAGCATTCTGCAACTGTTTGTTCCCAGATCCAGCGCGGCATAGAGCGGGGCTGCGCCAGCGGGATTGAGTGCGGGGCTCTCAACCGTGTTTTGGCCTTTGGAGCCTGGGTTAGCGCCCGCACCATCGGGACGCTTGGGCGTCATAACAACACGCCCTTTCTTTTCGAGTTGAAATCAAGATAGGCGCGAAGCAATGCTTGCGCAATCCCCAGACTTCGGCAGTGCCTTCGAAAATGCAGAATCTCGTTCAGGTTCGCACGCGTCTTTTGGGAGTTCTCCGGGCGCTCTGCCCCCAAAGCGGCGCTCTTTCAAAGCTGTGGTTCACCGGCCGGCTTTGCCCCTGCCCCTGGTTGCTGAACATCGTTATGAATATCTTTCATAGCCTGCTCGGTGGTCACCGACGTCCCTGATACGCTATGCAGGTCGCTGCAAGGTATCGGAAAGTCGAAAACCGACATCGCAAATGGGCCGCTCTGCCATATTGAGGGGCAATCTGGAAAGAGGAATCAGCTATGATTGATGTCACAGTTGTTTACTGGCGCGATATTCCGGCGCAAGTGATTGTCGGCAAGGGGCGTCGCGGCGCCAAAAAGCAGCTGCCTGAACGGTTTGAACAGGCGATTGACCGCGCTGCAATGAAAGTTAACGCCAAAGACAGTGATGCCTATCTGGCTGAGTGGCGCAAAGCGGCCCCCTATCCGGTGGAAGGGGACGCCCATGACGTGGTTGAGGCCGAAGCCACCCGTCTGGACACAGAATACGACAAGGACCGCATCATGGCGCTGATTGCCAATGATGGTTGGGCCCGCGACGAACAAGAATGAGCAAACGCTCTTTATTGGAGGCCGCTATGGCTTTGTTGAATTTCCGCAAACGCACCACGTCTGATGACATGCTGGTCAATGGCAATGTTGAGGCCTTTGTAAAAGACTATTCCATCGAAGTGATGCCGCGCACCGCCGAGAAGGTCGAGAGCTTCCAGGACCTGCTGCCAAAAGGCACCCGCGTCTACATCGCTCATATCGACGGCACACCGATCGAGGATATGGTCGCCACCGCCAAGCGTATTTCTGACGAAGGCTATCCGGTGATGCCGCATTTTCCGGCGCGTATCATCAAGGACCAGGCAACGCTGACGGATTGGATCGCCCGGTATCAAGGCGAAGCCGGTGTGGATCAGGCGCTGCTGCTGGCGGGCGGTGTTGATCAGCCCCACGGTGACTTTCACAGCTCAATGCAACTGCTGGAAAGCGGTGCCTTTGGCAAAGCCGGCTTCAAACGTCTGCATGTCGCAGGCCACCCCGAGGGCAACAAAGACATTGATCCCGATGGCTCGATGACACAGGTCAACCAAGCACTGCGCTGGAAACAGGCGTTTTGGGAAACCTCTGACGCTGATATGGCGCTGACCACTCAATTTGCCTTTGATGCAGACCCTATTATCAAATGGGCTGACGATCTGGCCGACGCTGGCATCACCCTTCCGATCCATATCGGTATTGCTGGCCCTGCCAAACTGCAAACGCTGATCAGGTTTGCCATCGCCTGCGGTGCGGGTCCTTCACCGAAAGTGCTGCAAAAGCGTGCGATGGATGTGACCAAGCTGTTGTTGCCATATGAGCCAAC
>DFBW01000052.1 GCA_002366775.1 Roseovarius sp. UBA3070
GAAGATGCATAGTGGTAGCTGCCTGTGTGGCGACGTCACATTCACGACCTCCGCACCCGCCAAAGGGGCAAGTGCCTGCCACTGCACCCAGTGTCGCAAGCAATCAGGGCATATCTGGGCATCGGCTCAGGTGGCCAAGGATGCGCTGGACATCGAAGGTCCGCTCACTTGGTATGCGGCCAGCGAGGGTGCAGCCCGCGGATTTTGCGCACAATGTGGGTCGTTCCTGTTTTGGCACGCCCATGATGAGGACGAGATCAGTTTTGCCCTTGGCGCATTGGATGGCCCGTCGGGTCTGAAATTGCTAAAGCACATCTTTGTTGCTGACAAGGGTGACTATTACGACATCGCGGATGGTTTGCCGCAATCGGAGCAATAGCCATGTGGGAGGTTCTGACAGGATTTGACCTCGCCCTTTTGGCTGCCTTTATTGGGGCCGGGTTGTTGTTGAACATCACACCCGGCGCGGATTTTGTATTTGTCTCTGCCAGCGGGATCAGTGGCGGGGCGAAGGTTGGTATGGCTGCGGCATTGGGGATTAACCTGGGCATCGTGCTGCACATCGCATTGGCGGCGGCGGGGCTGTCTACCCTGCTGATTGCCTGGCCATTGGCCTATGACATCATCCGATACGCAGGGGCTGCCTATTTGGTCTGGCTGGCATGGCAGGCTTGGCGCTCGGATGGCATATTGCACGAAGGGCGCGCTGTGCGCCACGTGACGCGCGCTTTGCGGCGCGGTTTTTTGACCAATGTGCTGAACCCCAAAACGGCGCTGTTCATCTTTGCCTTCATCCCGCAATTCACCGATCCCGTCATTGGCCCTCTTTGGATGCAGATCGTTGTTTTGGGCACGATTTTTCTGAGTGTCGGCCTGGTCTTTTCACTGTGCCTCGGGGCGGCGGCGGGGATGTTTGCCCATGTGCTGCGCGCCCGCACGGGCCTGTTAAGCCGCTTGTCGGCCATAATGTTTGGCGGGCTTGCAGCCCGTCTGGTTTGGGACTGACGAATTCAAAGTGCCTCAAAAACGGGGCCACAAGGGAGATGGATCATGGCTGATCTGCCAAGCAAAGCAAAAGTTGTCATCATCGGGGGCGGCGTTGTTGGCTGTTCTGTGTTGTATCATCTGGCCAAGAAGGGCTGGGCCGATTGTGTCCTGCTGGAAAAGAACGAACTGACCGCAGGCAGCACATGGCATGCGGCAGGCAATGTGCCGACGTTTTCCACCAGCTGGGGCATCATGAACATGCAGCGCTACTCCACCGAACTGTATGCGCGGCTGGGCGAAGAAGTTGACTATCCGATGAACTATCACCAGACCGGGTCAATCCGTCTGGCGCATACCAAAGAACGGGTTCAGGAATTTGAACGCGCCATGTCCATGGGCCAATACCAAGGCATCAAAATGGAGATGTGGACGCCAGAGCAGACCAAAGAGGCCTATCCATTCCTTGAAACCCACGATCTGGAAGCTGTGTTGTTTGACCCCTCGGATGGCGATATTGACCCCGCACAATTGACCCAGGCGCTGGCCAAGGGCGCGCGTGACATGGGCGCGCAGATCGCCCGGTTTTGCCCCGCGACAGGTGTGACCCAGAAAGACGATAAAACCTGGACCGTACATACCGATCAGGGTGATATTGAATGTGATTATGTGGTGAATGCGGCCGGGTATTATGCGCAGCGTGTTGGTGAATGGTTCAAACCTTTTGGCGGGCGCACTGTACCGATGATGGTCATGAGCCATCAATACCTGCTGACCGAACAAATCCCCGAGGTCGAGGCCTGGTCCAAAGAACAGGGTGGCAAACTGCCCCTGATCCGCGATGTTGATGTGTCTTACTATCTGCGCCAGGAAAAGAACGGCTATAACCTCGGGCCCTACGAGCCGGGCTGTAAGGCCCATTGGGAAACCGACGGCGATCCGATGCCAGACGATTTCAGCTTTCAACTGTGGCAGGATGATCTGGACCGGATCGAAGACATCGTGAGCGATGCCATGGAACGTGTGCCGCTGATGGCCTCCTCTGGTGTCAGCTCGGTGATCAACGGACCTATTCCATATGCCCCCGATGGGTTGCCCCTGCTTGGCCCCATGCCCGGCGTTGAAAACGCGTTTGAGGCGTGTGTCTTTACCTTTGGCATCGCGCAGGGTGGCGGTGCCGGCAAGGTGTTGGCGGAATGGATCATCGACGGCGCGACCGAGTGGGATATGTGGTCGGTCGATCCGCGCCGCTATACCGATTACACCAATCACGAGTATTGCGTCGCCAAAGGCATGGAAACATACGGCAACGAATATGCCATGCATTTCCCGCAGCACGAATGGCCCGCCGGGCGTGATCAAAAACTGTCTCCCAACCACTCCAGAATAAAGGAACTGGGTGGCGTGATGGGCGCCTATAACGGCTGGGAACGCGCCAATTGGTTTGCACAGGCCGGCGATGATACATCCGAGGAAAGCACCCACACCTGGACCCGTGAAGGGCCGTGGTCTCAGCGGGTGAAAGAAGAATGCGAAGCGGTGCGTGATGCCTGCGCTGTGCTTGATCTGCCCGGTTTCTCGCGCTTTTGGATCACCGGTGACGGTAGCGATGACTGGCTGCGCGGTTTCGTGACCGGGGGTTTGCCCAAGGTGGGGCGGATCAACCTGGTCTATGTGGCCGATGCCCGTGGCCGGATTGTGACCGAGTTCTCTTGTATCCGGCTTGAGGAAGACAGCTTTGTGCTGATCACCGCCGCCACCGCGCAATGGCATGATGGCGATCTGATCCGACGGGCGGTTCCCGCTGGGGTTACGGTGCGCGAAACCACCACCGAACGTGATGCGCTGCTGGTGGCAGGGCCGACCTCGCGCGATGCGCTGTCGGGGCTGAGTGATGCCGATCTTTCCATGGGCTGGCTGACCCATCAACATTGCACGGTTGCTGGCAAAAAGGCCTTCCTGATCCGCGTCAGTTTCACCGGAGAGCTGGGCTGGGAAGTGCATGCCGCAAACGAGGACATGCCCGCGATTTATGAAGCAATCCTCGGCGCTGGGGCAAAGCCCTTTGGCATGTATGCGCTGAACTCGTTGCGGATGGAGAAAGGGTATCGTGCGTGGAAGGGCGATCTTTCCACCGATTATTCGATGCTCGAAGGTGGGCTGGAGCGGTTTGTTAAGTTCGATAAACCACAGGATTTCACTGGCAAAGCCGCCCTTATGGCGCAAAAACAGCAAGGCCGCAAAAAGGCGTTTGTCACCCTTATCGTGGATGCAGGTGCCGCCGATGCGCCGTATATGTCCACGCTCTGGAACGATGGCAAAGTGGTTGGCGAAACCACCAGCGGCGCTTGGGGATATCGCGTGAACGCTTCGGTGGCTTTGGCGGTGGTGCGCACTGACCTGGCGGTGCCGGGTACAGAACTAGAGGTGACAATCTACGGCGAGCAACGCCGCGCCGTGGTGCAAGCTGATGCACCCTTATGGGACCCCGAAAACAAGCGCCTGCGCGCATGAGCATTGAAACCCACCTGATCTCATCGGGCATTCTGGTGGTGCTCATTCAAAATGAGGCCTAGGCAAACTGTTTTTGCTATCATGGAAGGAGACAAATCAATGACGGAAATTACCCTTCTGGATGGCTCCATTGGCCAGGAACTGGTGAAACGCTCAGGCGATAAACCAACCCCGCTATGGTCCACCAGCGTGATGATCGACCACCCCGATCTGGTGGGCGATGTGCACCTTGATTACCTTGAGGCAGGGGCCACAATAGTCACAACCAACACCTATGCGGTGCTGCGTGACCGGCTGGTCGCGGCAGGGCTGGGCGATAAGCTTGAAGCGCTGAGCGATACGGCAGTGCAAGCTGCGCGCTCTGCCTGTGCCAGTTTCGGATCGGGCCGTGTGGCTGGGTCAATTGGCCCGCTGATGGCCTCTTATCGGCCTGACATTTGCCCTCCTGCGGCTGAGGCTGCACAGAGCTACAGCGAGCCTGTTGCGTTGATGAAAGACCATGTTGATCTTTTCCTGATCGAAACCATGTCATCGCTCGATCAGGCCGATGGTGCGTTGCGTGCGACCATGGGGCAGGGGATACCCGTTTGGTTGGCTGTGACGGTTGAGGATGACAATGGCACCCTGCTGCGCTCTGGTGAAGCACTGGCAGATCTTAAACCGCTGATCGCCCAACACCAACCCGATGCAGTGTTGATCAATTGTTCACGCCCCGAAGCGGTGGCCGCGGCCCTTGATATCATCAAAACCTTCGGCAAACCATTTGGCGCCTATGCCAATGGCTTCACGCGTATTAGCGATGGTTTTCTTGAGGACAAACCCACCGTTGATGCCCTGCAAACACGCACCGATCTGGGGCCCGCGGCTTATGCCGATTTCGCCATGGCTTGGGTTGATCAAGGCGCCACTATCATTGGTGGTTGCTGCGAAATCGGCCCGGCCCATATCTCTGAACTGGCCCGACAACTGCGGGCAAAGGGCCACACCATTGTTTAAGGCACCTCCCATCTTCTTGCTAAAAATATCCCGGGGAGCGCGAGGGGCAGCGCCCCTCGCCTTGATCGGATTGCACCAGCAATTCGACCTCTCTCACCCACTCAACGAGGCCTGATATGACGGAACTTCCTAACAAAGCACGCGTGGTTATTATTGGCGGTGGCGTCGTCGGTTGCTCGGTGGCATATCACCTGGCCAAACTGGGCTGGAAGGACGTGATCCTGCTGGAGCGCAAACAGCTGACCTCGGGCACCACCCGGCATGCTGCTGGTCAGATCGGCCAGTTGTGCGCCAGTTCCAACATGACCAAACTCGCCCGCTATTCTGCCGAACTGTATATGGGGCTAGAGGCAGAAACCGGCGTGGCCACGGAGATGCGTCAGGTCGG
>DFBW01000179.1:0-1361 GCA_002366775.1 Roseovarius sp. UBA3070
TGATGAACGCCGAAAAGCATCCATCACACGAAATTCATCTTTACAAGATCGGGTTTTCGGCCTGAGGGTCAGCTGCCCCAGATGACCCGTACATAGTTGCGGGTTTCTTTGTAAGGGGGCACGCCACCGTATTTCTGCACCGCTCCGGGGCCGGCGTTATAGGCCGCAAGTGCCAGCCGCCAAGACCCGAATGTGCGATATTGCTGCGCCAGATAGCGCGCGCCACCATCCAGATTTTGGTAAGGGTCATAAGCGTTTACACGCAAAGTCGCAGCGGTTCCCGGCATCAGCTGTGCCAGCCCGATGGCCCCGGCGTGGGAGCGCGCGTTTGGTTTCCAGCCGCTTTCCTGCTGCACAAGGCGCAAAAACAGATCTTCAGGCACACCGTAGCGCCGCGCGGCATCGCGTGCCATATGCACATACTGCCCGCGATATTTTCCGGTATAGCTTTTGGTGGACGCGCCACCATCACCCCATTTGGTCGGCGTGTTGACCTTACTGGGCTTCAGTCGAACCGAGCTTTTGTATTGCTGGCTGGCCCGGCTATCGAGCACTTTGGTTTGCGATCTGAACATTTTGTTGCGGCTCTTGGACGAAAAAATATCCGCCGCCGCCGGTATTGGCATCGCCAATCCCAAAGCCACAGTTGCTACCCAAAAGTACTTCATTACTGGCACCTGCCCCCAATCGCAGTTTGGGCGAATATAGCCACATCCAGCGGAATTTCCAGAACCAACCACAAGATCGGCACGTTTCTGCAATCAACAAGAAATTTTACCCAACAAATTTAGCTCTTATTAACCGCTCTTGTGTGGTGTAACCAGAGACGGGTAAAAATGAATCAACAGGAGGGCTCGATGGCCGGTTCCGTAAACAAGGTAATTTTGATCGGCAATCTGGGCCGCGACCCGGAAGTGCGTACTTTCCAGAATGGTGGCAAGGTTTGCAATCTGCGCATTGCCACATCCGAGACGTGGAAAGACAAAAATACCGGAGAGCGACGTGAACGCACGGAATGGCATTCGGTCGCCATCTTCTCAGAGCCGTTGGCGCGCATTGCCGAGCAATATCTGAAAAAGGGTTCCAAGGTTTATCTTGAAGGCCAGCTGGAAACCCGCAAATGGCAGGACCAATCCGGCCAGGATAAATACTCCACCGAAGTTGTGCTGCGCCCCTATACCTCGACGCTGACCATGCTGGATGGCCGCAACGATGGGGGAAGCGGTGGAGGCGGCGGTGGATATGGCGGAGGCCAGTCTGGCGGCGGGTATGACGAACGCGATTCCGGTGGATCACCCCAACAAAACACCCCCCCGCGTGACATGGATGACGAAATTCCGTTCTGATCCTGTATACATCGC
>DFBW01000179.1:1435-4328 GCA_002366775.1 Roseovarius sp. UBA3070
CACAAATACTGCCCCCCTGCCCGGCCGCCCTGCGCTGCAACAACACCCGCATTATGGCGCTGCAATTAGACAGCTTGGTGGACAGGCGCAGGCATTTGACATCACCGATGTTAACCACACGGTGGCGCGTGTTCAGGTGATCGCGCGCAAACTGGGCCCGCTCAATCTGGCATGGGTGCCACGCGGGCCTCTTTGGGCACCCGATGTGACGGCAGCCCAAAAGCAAAACGCGATTGAGCTTTTGGCGCGCTCTATTCCTCGCCCCACTTTGCGCCTGATGACGCCTGATACGGTTGAAGACGCCGCGATATTGCGCCAGTTTCAGCACCGCGAACTGGTGGCAGGACAGCAATTTGCCCGTCTGGACCTGACCAAACCCAAACCCGAACGTATGGCATCGCAACATGGAAAGTGGCGCAATCGGTTACGCCATGCGCAAAATGCAAATGTGACGTACCAATGCCGCCCGTTTAAACCTGAGAGCGATCAACCGCTGCTCGACCTTGAACTGCAGCAACGGCGCGCTCTTAGATACAAATCCCTCCCCGCAGGTTTTGTTCATGCCTGGGCCAGGGCAAACAAAAAGGCGGCTCAGCTTTTTCTGGCCAAAGACCGCGATGGCCTGATTGGCTTTGTGCTATTGCTAATCCACGCTCCCACCGCCACCTATCATATCGGATGGAGCAATGAGCGTGGTCGTGCTCTGTCATGTCATAACCTTTTGCTGTGGAACGCCTCAAACTGGGTGGCCAGGCGCGGGATCAAAGAATTGGACCTGGGGCTGATTGACCCCGAAGAGACACCAGGGCTCACCAGATTCAAACTTGGGATCGGGGCGAAGGCCCACAAAACGGGCCCCACCATGCTGGCTTTGCCGCGATTGCACCTGCCCAAATTCCGGAACCGCGCGGCGTAACACCCACACTTGGGCGTGATTGCCTCTGGCCTTTTGACACAAGGGCGTATAGGGCGCGTGCGAGTAGCCAAGGAATACCGAAAATGGACCTGCGAAATATCGCGATTATCGCCCACGTTGACCATGGGAAAACCACACTTGTTGACGAATTGCTAAAGCAATCCGGCGCATTTCGTGAAAACCAAGCCGTGTCCGAACGGGCAATGGACAGCAACGACCTGGAGCGAGAGCGCGGGATCACAATTTTTGCCAAACCCACCTCGGTTGAGTGGAAGGGCACACGGATCAATATCGTAGACACCCCCGGCCACGCCGATTTCGGTGGCGAGGTGGAACGCATCTTGTCCATGGTTGATGGCGTTGTGTTGCTGGTCGATGCTGCCGAAGGCCCGATGCCGCAAACCAAATTCGTGACCTCCAAGGCGTTGGCTTTGGGCTTGCGCCCGATCGTGGTACTGAACAAAGTTGATAAACCCGACGCTGAACCAGACCGCGCATTGGATGAATGTTTTGATCTGTTTGCCAACCTTGGCGCCACTGACGATCAGCTGGATTTCCCGCATATGTATGCCTCGGGCCGTTCAGGCTGGGCTGATCATGAACTGGATGGACCGCGCAAAGACCTGAGTGCGATGTTTGATCTGATCGTCAATCACGTCCCCGCGCCCAAGCAAATCAATCGCCAAAGCGAAGATTTCCGCATGTTGGCCACCACTTTGGGGGCGGATCCCTTTGTGGGCCGCCTGCTGACGGGGCGTGTTGAATCCGGCACTCTCAAAGTGGGCGCCACCGTGCAAGCGCTCAGCCGTGTCGGCCAGAAGATTGAGCAGTTTCGCATCACCCGCATTCAGGCCTTTCGTGGCCTTGGCACCCAAGACATCGAAGAAGCCCAGGCCGGCGATATCGTCAGCCTAGCGGGCATGACCAAGGCCACTGTGGCCGATACAATTTGCGCGCTGGCCGTGGATACCCCACTGGAAGCACAACCGATTGATCCCCCCACCATCACCGTGACCTTTGGCATCAATGACAGCCCCCTCGCGGGCCGTGAAGGCAAGAAAGTGCAGTCCCGCGTCATCCGCGAACGCCTGCACAAAGAAGCAGAATCCAACGTTGCCATCAAAATCTCTGACACACCCGGCGGCGAAGCCTTTGAAGTGGCTGGGCGCGGCGAATTGCAGATGGGCGTTCTGATTGAGAACATGCGCCGTGAGGGTTTTGAGCTGTCCATTTCGCGCCCGCAGGTTCTGCTGCGCGAGGAAGACGGCAAAAAGATGGAACCCATCGAAGAAGTCACCATCGACGTTGATGATGAATATTCCGGTGCTGTCATTGAAAAAATCACCGGCCCTCGCAAGGGTGAGCTGGTCGAGATGAAACCAGCGGGTGTCGGCAAAACCCGCATTATCGCGCATGTGCCATCGCGTGGCCTGATTGGGTATCATGGTGAATTTCTGACCGACACACGCGGGACTGGTGTTTTGAACCGCGTGTTCCACGGCTGGGCCCCACATAAAGGGGCAATCCCCGGACGTCGGGCCGGTGTGCTAATCTCAATGGAAAACGGCGAGGCCGTGGCCTATGCCCTGTGGAACCTTGAAGATCGCGGAAAAATGTTCATCAAGCCGCAGGAAAAGATCTATACCGGCATGATCATTGGCGAACATAACCGTGAAAATGATCTGGAAGTGAACCCGTTGAAGGGCAAAAAACTGACCAACGTTCGGGCTTCGGGCACCGATGAGGCCGTGCGCTTGACCACGCCTGTGATCATGACGTTGGAGCAGGCCATTGCCTATGTGGATGATGACGAATTGGTTGAGGTAACACCCAATTCAATCCGCCTGCGCAAGCGGTATCTGGACCCGCACGAGCGCAAGCGGAAATCTAAATCTACTTCCTGATCAATAAGTTAGCCAGCGAAGTTTATTCGCTGGTTTCCACCACCAACAACTCGCGCTCGGCGGCTCCACGCGC
>DFBW01000020.1:0-971 GCA_002366775.1 Roseovarius sp. UBA3070
GAAGCTGGTCGTGTGGGCCCTCCGGGACGCCGCGAAATCGGCCATGGTAAACTGGCGTGGCGCGCGCTTCAGGCGGTTTTGCCTGCGGCAACCGACTTCCTGTATACCGTGCGTCTGGTGTCTGAAATCACTGAATCCAACGGCTCATCCTCGATGGCATCTGTCTGCGGCGGTTCGCTGTCGATGATGGATGCTGGTGTGCCCCTGAAAGCGCCGGTTGCCGGTGTCGCCATGGGCCTGATCCTGGAAGAAGACGGATCATATGCGGTTCTGACCGACATCTTGGGTGACGAAGACCACCTGGGCGACATGGACTTCAAAGTGGCGGGTACTGAAAACGGTATCACCTCGTTGCAGATGGATATCAAAGTGGCCGGCATCACGCCCGAAATCATGCAAAAAGCCTTGGCACAAGCCAAAGAAGGCCGTTTGCATATCCTGGGTGAGATGAACAAATCGATCAGTTCAGCCAGCGAGTTTTCGATCCACGCACCACGCATTGAAACCATGCAGGTACCAACCGATAAGATCCGTGAAGTGATCGGTTCGGGCGGTAAAGTGATCCGTGAAATCGTTGAAGTGTCGGGCGCCAAAGTTGATATCAATGACGACGGTATCATCAAGATCGCCTCGCCCAACAACGAGTCGATCCAGAAAGCCTATGACATGATCCACTCGATCGTGGCCGAGCCCGAAGAAGGCAAAGTGTACAAAGGTACGGTTGTGAAAATCGTGGACTTTGGGGCCTTCGTGAACTTCTTTGGCAAGCGTGACGGTCTGGTGCATGTCAGCCAGATCGAAAACCGCCGTTTGAACCACCCGTCCGATGTGCTGAAAGAAGGCCAGGATGTTTGGGTTAAACTGCTGGGCTTTGATGACCGTGGCAAGGTGCGCCTGTCGATGAAGGTTGTTAATCAGGAAACCGGCGAAGAAGTCGCGCCTGAGGCAAAAACCGACGACTGATTTGCGTC
>DFBW01000020.1:1000-6699 GCA_002366775.1 Roseovarius sp. UBA3070
GATGTCTGTGCGCACTCCAAAGTGACCGGGGTTTTGTGACGCCACGTCACACCCCTAATGCCCCCAAAGGTATGGATTTCCATACGGGGTGAACCCTTGGATTTTTCCCCATTACACACCAACTGCATTGCGAGATGTTGGCAACAAATGTGGCATGTGATGGAATTGTTAATACAATTGTAGGTAATGCTAATTACCATGGATTCATCACATGTTTACGGTGCGCACCACTCACGGAAACGCGCACCATCTGGCCCCAGCAGAAATGCTGGGGCTTTTTGCATTACGGTTTGACTTGCCCGGGGCTTTTGCCCCGTAACAAAGCTGCGCGCATTTAGATTAAACTGGCAGGGCTGTCGTGTTGACCACCGTGCGCAAGGCAAAGCTTGATTGCATCTTGGACACGCCCGGTAATCGGGTCAGATATTGGCGGTGGATACGGGCAAAATCTTCGGTGTTCTCGGCCACGATTTTCATAATGTAATCGGCCGTGCCTGCCGTTAGATGGCACTCCAACACATCCGGAATGCGTGACACAGCTTTTTCAAAGGCCTCCAGCACATCATCCGCCTGCGTTGATAAGGTGATTTCTACAAACACCGTGGCCGCGCATCCGATTTTGCGCGCATCCAGCAAGGCGACATAGCCCCGAATGTACCCGTCACTCTCAAGCCGTTGAACGCGCCGGTGACATGCGCTGGCTGAAAGGTTTACCTCCTCGGCCAGATCGGCATTGGAAATACGTCCGCGTTTTTGCAATGCGCTCAACAGGCGATGATCAATCAAGTCTAGTGCCATCTTAGCAGGCCCTCCTAAGGAATCAGCATAATATGAAACTATCTTCGATGAATAGCCCAAATTGTCGGGGATATTTCATATCAACTTGCGCGCTTTTTGCGCCATCCTGCCCGTATATGGAGTGAGGAGAATCGCCATGAAAATCGGATGCCCAACCGAGATCAAGCCGCAGGAATTCCGCGTCGGGATGACCCCCAACGCCGCCCGGGAAGCTGTCAACCATGGTCATGATGTTATCATTCAGGCTGGAGCGGGCGCAGGTGCCGGGTTCACTGACGAAGATTATATCGCCGCTGGTGCTGCGATCATCGACACCGCCGAAGAAATTTTTGCCACCGCTGATATGATCGTAAAGGTCAAAGAGCCTCAGGCAGTTGAGCGCAAAATGCTGCGCGAAGGCCAGTTGTTGTTCACTTATCTGCACCTCGCCCCGGATCCCGATCAGACCCATGATCTGCTTGCATCGGGTTGTACTGCGATTGCATATGAAACCGTCACTGATGATCGTGGCGGCCTGCCTTTGCTTGCGCCAATGTCCGAAGTCGCGGGTCGTTTGGCACCACAGGTTGGGGCCTATACGCTGCAAAAGGCCAATGGCGGGCGCGGTGTTTTGATGGGTGGCGTTCCGGGCGTTGGCCCTGCCAAGGTCGTGGTGATTGGTGGCGGTGTTGTTGGAACACATGCTGCCAAAATCGCGGCTGGAATGGGGGCACAAGTCACCGTTCTGGACCGCTCGTTGCCACGTCTGCGGTATCTGGATGATGTCTTTGGTGGCCAGTTCAGCACCGGTTATTCGTCTGCGGGCCTTCTGGGCGAATTGCTGAGCGAAGTTGACATGGTTATCGGCGCGGTTCTGATTCCGGGGGCTGAAGCCCCCAAACTGGTTCGGCGCGCGCAATTCGCCACCATGAAACCCGGCGCGGTTCTGGTGGACGTTGCGATTGACCAGGGTGGTTGCTTTGAAACCTCCAAGGTGACCACCCACGCTGATCCGATTTATGACGTGGATGGCATCATGCATTATTGTGTGGCCAATATGCCGGGCGCTGTGGCGCGCACCTCAACCATCGCGTTGGGCAATGCGACCATGCCGTTCATGCTGGCCCTGGCCAACAAGGGCTGGAAACAAGCCTGTGCCGACGATGCGCATCTGCTGAATGGGCTGAATGTGCATGCCGGTCAGCTGACCTATTATGCGGTTGGCAAGGCGCTGGGGATTGACGTGATCTCACCCCAGATGGTTGTCAAAGGGTAGCCATACCCATTGAAAGAAGCGGGTTAGCAAGCCCGCTTGACCCCGGCCATCGCCAGTGCTTTGTTGGGCTGACGATGGCCAGGGCGCAACCTGACGCCAACAATCAGCGATCAATATCTGCGCCGCCCTCGGATGTGCGGCGCGCGATAAACGCCTCCATTTCTTCTTGCCTGTCTGCGGGCATCGGTGGCGCAACATGCGCTTCAATCGTTTCATTGAATATCCGGTTGGCCCGCTGCGCGGCGTCTGGTGATCCACGATCTGTCCAGTTCTCGAAGTTGTCCCAATCAGACAAAAGCGGCGAATAGAATGCGCTCTCAAACCGATCCAGCGTATGCTGCGTGCCAAAGAAATGCCCGCCATGGCCCACATCGGCCATCGCATCCACGGCCAGAGTGGCGTCATTCACCTCAAGCGGCTTGAACAGCTCGGCGAACATTTGCAGCATCTCAACGTCCATGATGAATTTCTCAGCCGAGGCAGTTAAGCCGCCTTCCAGCCAACCAGCCCCATGCAACAACAGATTGGTGCCACCCATCAACGCACCCCACAGTGACATCTGCATTTCATAGGCCGCCTGCGCGTCCGGTGCGTTGGATGCAGTCACCCCCGATGAACGCAAGGGCAACCCATACCGCCGGGCCATCTGCCCCGAGGCAAAGGCGGCCTTCACATATTCCGGGGTCCCAAACGCAGGCGCGCCGGATTTCATATCAACGTTCGATGTAAAGCTGCCATAGCAAACCGGCGCGCCCGGCCGCACGATCTGAGACAGGGCGATCCCGGCCAATGCCTCGGCGTTTTGCTGGGCAATCGCGCCGGGCAAAGTGACAGGTGCCATCGCGCCCGCCAGGGTAAAGGGCGTCAAGACCATCAACTGACCCGCAAGGGCGGCATCAATGATCCCACGGCACATCAGGTGATCCAGCTGCAAAGGCGAATTGGAATTGGCCACTGAATAGCTGACCGCCTTGTTCTGAAATTCTTCGGCACTCAGACCATGCGCAATGCGGATCATCTCATAGGCGTCTGCCACCGCTTGGGTGCCACGAAAAAAGACGAAAGGCACTTTGTCGGTCAATGTCAGCACTGATTTGGTCATCGCGTAATGCCGCAGGCCCGGCGCCACGTCCTGCGCTTCGACAAATGGCCCGATCATGTGGATCACATCAAAACTTTGCGCCGCGCGGCACAAGTCATCAAGTGCTGCCAATGTGCCTGGTCTGCGCCCGTTCTGAATATCTGAAAAATTGGGTGTGCCGCCCGTGGTGCAAATCCCCACATTGCGCCCACCAATGGTGACGCCGCGCCCCTCTCCGCGGCCATGCAGCACAACTTCTGATGGGGATAGCGCAATCAGATCCATCAGTGCATCAGGGTCAAACTTGATCACCTGATCACCGGCGTCTGTCATGCCTGCGTTTATATACAGCGCATGGGCCTCTTCGCTCAGGATCTTGATGCCGATCTCAGACAGGATCCGCATTGAGGCACTGTGAATCGCTTCAACCTCATCTGCGCTGAATTGCTCAACGGGTGGATAGGGGTTTTTCCACTGCCGCCAGGTTGCATCAAAATGCGTTTCTGCTTGTGACTTGCGCTTGGCTGCCCGGCCGCGCCGCCCGCCGCTACGTTGCGTGGTCATTCTGGCTTCTTTCAATCAGGCTGCGGTGAGTGTCGGCTGTGTCCGGGTCGATCACACGCCCGGTAAAACACAAGAAATATTCGTCCAGATACCCCATTCGTTGGGTCAGGGTTTCGCCGTCTTCCACATGCAGCGCGAAATAGCTGATCTGGGTAAAATAGATCACACGCGCCCGTATGAAGGCCTCGTTTTCAGGGTAATCAAAGCGCTCAAAAAACCGGGCAATAGCGCCAACACGGGCGTCGTCCTCGGCCGTTACGATTTTGCGCAACCTTTCATCATGACGGGCCCAATCGCGGATCGCCTGATCAAGGCGCGGATCAAACCGGGTGTGATCCACCCAGACAGAAAACAGGGCCAATATGCCATCATCCAGACTGCCTACATCTCGGATCGCATCAACAATCACACCGGTATTGCGCGCGCGCCATTCGGCCAAAAGGGCGTTCAGCAAGTCCTCGCGGCTGTCAAAATGCCAATAGAAGCTGCCACGAGTGACCGCTAATTGCTTGGCCAGGGTGGTTATTTGAACAGCTTCCAATCCCGCCTCTTTCAGAACTGTCAATGCGCATTCGGTCCAATCCGACGCAGCCAGGCGCGCCGATGTCGTGGGTTTTTCCGGGGTGGTTAGCAATGCCATCAAGGGAATCCAAACAGGGTTGTATGGAAACATACAGGGGTGTATTGTATGCGTCAACGCCAATCCCAAACTCACCATGAGGCCCAAGATGAGTGACCCTGCCGTGAGCCCCGCCTGCGTTGTTCCTTTTGATAAGCTGGCGTTCACACCACGATTCGAATTCGGGCATATGGCAAAAGTGACCGAGGTGATCGGCGCCGGTGATGGCGCACAGCTGGGCACCGGGTTTGGCCGCTTTAGCAATGCCGAAATCCCCCGGACCGTGAAATACGAAGAAGTGCTGCTGGTGCTTGAGGGCGAATTGACCGTGCGCACCGCCGAGGGTGATATGGTGGTCGGCCCACAAGATTGCATCTGGCTACCCAGTGGAACCGAGCTGACCTACATCGCCGAAAGTGCGTTGGTATTTTATGCCATCCAGCCCAGCAATTGGGCCGAAGGATAACGCCATGCACATCAAGCGCCTGCCTCAGGACGACAATACAAACGGGTGGAGCGCGATTTTGCCCAACCGCACGGCGCATGCACCGTTGCAGGGGGATGTCACAGCTGACTGGCTGGTGCTGGGTGGTGGTTATGCAGGCCTGACCGCCGCACGCCGATTGGCCGAAAATTGCCCTGACCAGACCATAGCACTGATCGAAGCGGGACAGGCGGGCGAAAATGCCTCGGGCCGCAATTCGGGCTTTGGCATTGATCTGCCGCATAATGTTGGCTCGTCCCTGGATGAACTGGAAGGCTCTCACAGGTTTATGCGGTTGGCGCGTATGGCGCTTGATCACCTCGAAGGAGTCGTGAACGCCAACAAGATTGCATGTGATTGGAAGCGTGCCGGCAAATACCATACCGCCGTGTCCCCGCGCGGCACCAAAGAAGTGCTGGAGCCATTTCGCAACGAACTAGACGCGCTGAACGAGCCTTATGCGTGGATCGAAGGTGACGCTCTGCGCGACAAACTCGGCTCACCACATTTTAGTGCGGCAGTGTTTACGCCGGGTTGCGTTTTGATGAACCCGGCTGCGCTGACACGCGGATTGGCCGACACGATGCCACCCAATGTCACGGTCTATGAAAATTCGCCCGTCATTGAGGCGCAATTTGAAAATGGCGTACATCTGCGCACGCCCCAGGGCTCTGTGCGTGCCCCCAAAATGATTTTGGCCGCCAATGGGTTTGCCGAACAGTTTGGCTTTCATCAACGTCGCTTCCTGCATCTGATTGCCCACGCCAGCCTGTCCCGGCCGCTGAGCGAGACCGAGCGTGCCGCTTACGGCGTGAGCGAGCCATGGGGGCTGACACCGGTGAATGCCTTTGCTGGCATCACCATGCGCTATACGGATGATCACCGTATCCTGATCCGT
>DFBW01000277.1:0-1508 GCA_002366775.1 Roseovarius sp. UBA3070
CAATTGCCTGTTTCATCCGCTTTCCACGCCTTAACGATGGCGAGATCAGCAAAAATACCCCGTTCCAGAATATAGGTCTGACCGTCGAAATCCTTGTGTTCCTTGCCCTCAGCCACCTGCGTACCAACGCCGGTTTTGGTGTAGAACCCCGGAATGCCAGCCCCGCCGGCGCGCATCCGTTCGGCCAGGGTGCCTTGGGGGTTGAACTCAATCTCCAGCTCGTTGGCCAGATATTGGCGCATAAATTCGGCGTTTTCGCCAACATATGAGCTCAGCATCTTTTTGACCTGTTTGGTTTGCAACAAGATGCCGATGCCGAAGTCATCAACGCCTGCGTTGTTGGACGCAAAGGTCAGATCCTTGGTGCCGGCCTGTTTGATGCCCTCCAGCAGCAATTCGGGGATGCCACACAGGCCAAAGCCGCCCGAGGCAATCATCATGCCATCAAACAGCAGCCCATCCAACGCCTCAGCGGCAGAGCCGTAGAGTTTGCTCATTCGTTCTCTCCTGACTTGGGTTTGGCCCCGATATGCGGCGGCGCGCATCCCAAGTCAACGTCTGGCAGGATTTTACGGGTTACTACTTAACCGCAAATGCACGCCGGAACTCTGGGTGCTTTGCAGGAATGATCGGTGCTTGGGTATTCGTTAGATTACGCGCACCTGAGTGCCAATCGGGGTGATCGCAAACAGCTCTTCGATCATATGATTATAGAGCCCAATGCACCCGTCCGAGGACAGGCGGCCAATTTTGCGGGTGTCATGAGTGCCATGGATCAAATAGGCAGGCCAATCCAGATACATCGCATGGGTGCCCAACGGATTGTCGGGGCCGGGTGGCATGTATTTGAATTCGGGGAACCGCTCTTTCATGCTGGCGGTCGGCGTCCAGTCGGGGCCGACTTTTTTGCGCACGATCTTGGTATAGCCGCGTTTGGTCAGCTCATCGGTTTTGGGTACAGAGGTGGGATAAATACGATAATCCGAGCCATCTGCGTTCCAGTAATGCAATGCGCGCGACACGGTATCGGCCACAATGGCACCCTGGCCAAGGCTATCAAAATGATCTTGCCAGTATTGGCTGACAAAACTGGATGCGTTGCGCCGGACTTCTTGGGCACGCACCAATGTTGGTGTGGCCAATGCGGCGCTCGCCCCCAGGATAAGGCTGCGACGGGTGAGATGAATTCTGCTCATGATCTGCTCTTTTGCCGAGACGTTTACCCTAGAGTGAGCAAGGCCCCGGCAAAGGTCAATCACCTCACGCTAACATCTGCGTGATCGGTTGGCTTACTTAGCCGCCGCTTTCTTTTTGGCAGGTTTTTTGGCGGCAGGTTTTTTTGCAGCAGGCTTTTTGGGGGCGGCTTTCTTGGCCGCAGGCTTCTTTCGACCCTTGCCCTTTTTCGCAGCTTTCTCAGCAATCAGCGCTACCGCGATTTCCATGGTCATATCCGCAGGCTCGGTGTCTTTGGGCAAGGTCGCGTTGACCTTCTCCCATTTGACATAAGG
>DFBW01000277.1:1548-2132 GCA_002366775.1 Roseovarius sp. UBA3070
CGCTTTTCAGCCAGCAGTTCGACCGCGCGGTTCATGCCCACGTCAAACACATCATTGGGGTCTTTGAGGTTGGCATAGACCGGTTTCGCGTCCTCGGGGCCTTTGTGCATGATATAAGGCCCAAAACGCCCAAAATTGGTGGACACCATGCCGCCATCGGGATGCTCGCCCAACTCGCGCGGCAGGCTGAGCAATGTCAGCGCCTTTTCAAGGTCCATATCATCGGATTGCCAGCCCTTGGGCAGCGAGGCGCGCTTTGGCTTCTTGTTCTCTTCAGTGGCCTCGCCACGTTGCACATATGGCCCGAACCGCCCCGAGCGCAGGGATATTTCATCACCCGCATCCTCGCCCAACACGCGGTCGCCTCCTTCGGCTGCATCCCCGCCAATGGGGCGAGTATAGCGGCATTCAGGATAGTTGCCACACCCGACAAACCCACCCGTACGTGAGGTTTTCAGGTGCAGTTGGCCATTGCCACACAGCGGGCAAACGCGCGGGTCAGTGCCATCTTCGCGTGGCGGATACAGCGTGGGCGCCAATGCATCATCCAGCACATCCAGCACTTCGGTGATGCGCAATTCGGA
>DFBW01000277.1:2333-4279 GCA_002366775.1 Roseovarius sp. UBA3070
GGGGGCTGCGTGTGGTGTTGTTCAGGGGTTACAGATGTCTTTTTGGCCGACTCACCCTGCATGATCTGGGGCAGGCGTTTGTCATCATCATCGACAACCGCATCATCGCGGCCCTCTTCATAGATCCGCATAAAGCCATCAAACAACATCACCTGACCAGTGGCGCGCAGGCCCACCTGTCCGTCGTCACTGGCGATGTCCACCGTGGTGCGTTCCAGCCGTGCGGCCTCCATTTGACACGCCAGCGTGCGTTTCCAGATCAGATCATACAGTTTGCGTTGATCTGCGTCGGTGATTTTCAACGCCGCCGCATCGCGGGTCATATCCGTGGGCCGGATACATTCGTGCGCTTCCTGGGCGTTTTTCGCCTTGTTTTTATACATACGCGGGGATTTTGGCACATATTCATCGCTATAGCGGTCTTTGATCGCATCGCGCGCGGCTGTCACCGCTTCGGGCGCCATATCAATACCGTCTGTCCGCATGTAAGTGATGCGGCCGGCCTCATAGAGGCGCTGGGCCGCGCTCATCGTTTGGCGTGCACCCATGCCAAATTTGCGGCTGGCTTCTTGTTGCAAGGTTGAGGTCATGAACGGCGCTGAGGGGTTGCGGTTGGCAGGTTTGGCCTCGACGCTGGCAATTTTCAGATCGCGGCTGCTGACGGCTTGCACCGCCAATTCAGCCTGTGTTTCGTTCTCAAGATCGAATTTATCAAGTTTCTTGCCTGCCAGCAGGGTTAACCGCGCCTCATATTCCTGACCACGAGGGGTGGCGAGCAGAGCCTTGAGCGACCAATATTCGCGCGGCTTGAAGGCTTCGATTTCCATTTCACGCTCGACAATCAAGCGCAGGCAGACCGATTGCACCCGGCCAGCTGAACGCGCGCCGGGCAATTTGCGCCACAAAACCGGCGAGAGGTTAAACCCAACCAGATAATCCAGGGCGCGGCGGGCCAGATAGGCCTCAACCAAAGGTGCATCCACCTGGCGTGGATTTTGCATCGCTTCGGTTACGGCGGCCTTGGTAATGGCATTGAACACCACCCGGCTGACAGGCGTATCTTTCTTGATCGCCTTGCGTTTGCGCAGCGTTTCTTCGAGATGCCAACTGATCGCCTCGCCTTCGCGATCAGGGTCAGTGGCGAGGATCAGCTCGTTGTCGTCTTTCAGCGCATCGGCGATGGCTTTGACATGCTTGCGGCTGTCATAACCCACCTCCCATTTCATCTCAAAATCATGCTCGGTATCAACCGAGCCGTCTTTGGGCGGCAGGTCACGCACATGGCCGTATGAGGCCAGAACCGTGTAACCGGGCCCCAGATATTTGCTTATTGTCTTGGCCTTAGCCGGGGATTCTACGACGACAACTGGCATGAAAACTCCTTACGACTCAGGGTCGGACCCATGGCGGCGGAACATGTGGGGTCTGCCATGGGTTTGTCAATGCGTCCTGATCGAAGGTCTTGCCAGGGACGCCAAAAACCCGGCACAATGTAGAAAAATGTGGGGGAAAAGTGATGCGATACTGCCTTGGTGTGATCGTTGTGATCTTTGCAAACGCTGCGATGGCTTGGGATGAACCGGCCCGCGGCACGCCTGATCGTGCGGGGTTGATGGATGCGCTCAGGCCGCATGCGGTGTGGATGCTGGGTGCGCCGGTGGAATTTGTCGTGCACGATTTGCGCCGTGCGGGCAATGTGGGATTTGCCAGTGTATCGGCGCAACGCCCGGGAGGTGGCCAGATCGACATAAGCCGCACGCCGGGGGCTGCGCGTGGGCAATTGGACACTGAGTTCATGGACGGGTCGACGTTGCAGGCGCTCTACCTCAAATCCGGGGATACCTGGGTGGCGGTACATTGGGCGATTGGGGCCACTGATGTCTGGTACGCAGACCCTGCACTTTGTCCGGAATATCACACGGTCATACCAGAAATTTGCGGCTACT
>DFBW01000236.1 GCA_002366775.1 Roseovarius sp. UBA3070
GAAATGCTATATTCACAAACACCGTTCATATCAAAGATCGGTGCCGCAATACCCGAGGCCCCGGCAACCCGGTCGCCGTTCGTACAGGCATAGCCCTGCTCGCGGACCTGGGCCAATTCGGAACGAAGCGCCGGTGGCTCGTTGCCCTTCCCAAAAACCGCCTCGATCAGGGCTTCGCCCTGCCAGGCCATGAACACCCTCCCGACAGCGCCGGCTTGCAGGTTCACGACCTCTCCGATCCGCACTATGGATCGCAATCGTGAGGGGCTTTCGACCACATCCAGAACGATACGCTCGTTGCCCTCCAGAATACTTAGGGACACAGTTTCGCCGGTCAGTTCACCCAATTTGCGCAGTTCGGATTTTGCCGTGTTGCGCACATCCAGAGTGGACGGAACAAGACTGGCCAGCCGCATCACCCGAAGAGAGATGCAGTAGCTCTGGTCATCCAGATGGTGCAGATAGCCGATTTCGACAAGCGTGTTCAGCAGCCTGAAAACCGTAGATTTCGGCAGGTCGAGTTTTTGGCAAATTTCGTGCAGTGTCAGGCGCTGAGCATCCTCGCTGAAACATTCAAAGACGGCGAACGCCCTGACGACAGATCTTATCAGCATCTTTTGTCTCCACCCGTTATGACTTTGTTCTTATTCATGTTTTCTGAAATGACACCTTCACGGCCAGAAGTGCCGCAATCAGCGCCGTGATCAACAGGAACCCAAATACATGGCGATAATTTCCAGTCAATTGCAATATGATTGATCCCAGGCTTGGCCCAACCCAGGCCCCCGAGAACATGAACCCAAGCGCACCGCCTACTGTTTCGGCAATCTTGTCGGGGTTTGTGCGCCGGACAATATTGGCCATGACGATACCGGACCAGCCAAACGTGGCAAAACCGAAAAAGCTGAGTGTTCCAAATATCACCCATTGCGGCCAGTCCGGGTTGGCAAAGGAAAACACGGCGATCGCCGACGCCGTAACCATCCCCATCACGGCAACCACCAGCAACGAATTTTTTATCCGGTCGGCCCGCCAGCCCCAGAACATCCGGCTGGCCGCGCCCAGCAGATTGATCAGCGCCAGGGCCAGCCCCGCCTTGGGCAGGGAAAACCCGACTTCCTCGGACAGGAAAAGCACTAGAAACGCCAGCACCCCGACCTGCACCATGCTAAAACCAAAACCGATACTGCATATCATCAGCAACGGCCGGTTTGACACGATCATCCGCACGCCGGTCCACGGCGGTGTAATCGCATATTTCGGATCGGCCAGATCATCCCAGTATGAGCGCAACCCATTGATTGCCAACATAAAAAATAACGAGATCGCCGCCATAAGGGCAAAGCCAGCCTGCCAGCCCCACAGAATCGCGATGAATGGTCCCAGAATGCCTGCAAGTACCGCCCCGAGAGAGGTGCTCATCTGCCGGAATGAGAACAGGAAATTCATCCGTTCCGGATTGCCAAAACGCGACAAAAGCACCGATGCCGACGGGTAGATCATGCCATAGGAACAACCGATAACCACCGACCCGACGGTCAGGACGATCTTGTTTGGCACGCTATAAAGCAGGCACCCCACGGCGCTGATCAACAGGGCCACCTGCATAACGCGGCAGGGACCATAGCGCGCCACATAGCCCCCCGAAACCAGTGAGGAAAACCCGCCAAAGCCGAAAACCAGCGTGACCTGATAGCCGATGAAGGCCGCATCCACCCCAAGGGTTTCCTTGGTCGAAACGGCCAGCCCCGGCACCAGATAGCCGCCGGTTGCCACCACCGCCCCCAAGAAGGTGGTGGAGATGAGGACGAAGACAATGCCAACCTGCCACTCTGGCAACGACCCGGTGCCGGGGTCTTTCAGCACGGGCCTTGCCGACGATCAATGCAGGGGGGTAAGTCGGGCATGTTTCCTCAGAAGTTATATGGCAGGTACAATGCCAGCGCCGGGAAGAAATACAGAACCGCGACTGTTCCGAGCATGATAAGGATGAACGGCCAGACACCTCGCGACACTTCCCACAGGGTGGCATTGCCAACCGCCTGCACGATGAACAGGTTCAACCCCACAGGTGGGGTGATCAGCGCGCATTCAACCATGATGACAAAGACGATGCCGAACCAAACCGGATCAATACCCATGGTTAGCAGTGTCGGATACAGCACAGGGACCATGATCAGCAGCATGGACAGGCTTTCAATGAACAGCCCCATCACCAGCAGGATCAGACACACCACAATCAGGAACGAGCCGGCCTGTGTAAAGTTTTCAGACACCAGTGCAGTCACATCCTGCGGAATGCGGTACAGGGTGATCGCCTTGGAAAAGATCTTGGCCCCGGCGATGATCAGGAAAATCGTCACCGTGGTCTGCATCGCCTCTTTTGTGGCTTCCCATATCTGCGCGATAGTGATCGAACGCCGCCCGATGGTGATGATCAACGCCAAAACAAAGCCAACCCCGGCGGCCTCGGTCGGGGTGAACACCCCGAAATAAATGCCCAGAACGATGACTGAGGCCAAGAACAGCACCGGAGAGGCGCGCCATGACGCCTGCCAGCGTTCTGTCCAACTGGCACGGGGCAACACATCAAGCTGGCCTTTGTAGCGCGAATAGACCACCGAATAGACCGAGAACATGAACGCAAGGAACAGCCCTGGCCCGATGCCGGCAGTAAACAGGCTGATGATGGATTCTCCGGTGATGACACCATAGATGATCAGTATGATCGACGGAGGAATGAGGATGCCCAGCGTGCCTCCGGCAGCCAGCAGGCCCAGAACAAAGCTTTTCTCGTAGCCGCGTTTGGTCATTTCCGGAATTGCAACAGTGCCGATGGTTGCCGCCGTTGCCACGGAGGATCCGGATATCGCCGCAAACAAGGCACACGAAAGGATTGTGGCAACGCCTAGGCCCCCTGGCCAGTGGCCGACCCAGCTCTGAGCGGCGGCAAACAGGTCTTTGCCAACGCCGCCCTTCAGCAGGATATTGGACATCAGCAGGAACAAAGGCACAGCCAGCAGGATGAAATTGTCGATGCTGGAATAAAGCCCTTGCGGGATCATCACCGGGTTGAAGCCATCAAGCAGCAACAAGGCAAGCCCCAGCCCCCCCATGACGAAAGCAATCGGGATGCCAAGGATCAGTAGGACCAGCAAAAGCCCGAGAATAATGAATGCAGTCAAGGTTTCTTCCTCAGATGCTCAGGTCGATGGTCCGCTCGTGCGGTTCTTCGCCATTGGGTGATTTGCGGAGCTGGCGCCAAAGTTGGGCAAGCGCCTGAAGGATCAGGATGAAGAACCCGGCCGGAATGGCAGATTCAGTCCAGAATTTCGGGACCTGGTTCATGGTTGCCGTGGCGCGCCCGATTTCGACACTTTCGATGACCACTTCAAGGCCGAGCCAGAAGGCGAATGCACTGAATACCAAAATCCACAGTAGCGAGAAGATTTCCAGCACCTGACGTCCGCGCGGGCCGATCATTTCAGTCAGCACGGTGATTCGGATCAATCCGTTCTGACGCAGCACATAGCCCATCGCCAGATAGGTCGCCCATAACTGCAACAACCGCGCGCCTTCTTCCGCCCAACTGGTGGGGGCAAAGAACACATATCTGGAAATGACTTCATAAGAAATCATCAAGCCGATCACGAAGAACAGAACACTGGCGATCTGGGAAAATCGTTCGGAAACACTGTCGATAAATGGAAGCATCGAACACCCGTATTTATTGAGAAGTCAGGTAGTCATTCTCAGGCGGCCCGCAGCGCGGCCCGCCTGAACTGACTGTTTCTGCCGATTGGCCTATTGGCCGATAGCTGCCAGAACCTTTTGGCCAAGCTCGCCCGAGTTGGCGAGATAGGCGTCAACCACCGGCTGAGCAGCGGCTTTCCACTCGGCGCGGTCGGCATCCGTCATATCGATGACTTCCTTGCCCTGGGCGAGGGTATCGGCGGCGGCATCGGCTTCGACTGCAGCGATAGATTTGCGCAGGTTGGCTTCGGATACCAGTCCACATTCGGTCATGGTCGCCTGCTCTTCGCCCGACAGCGAGGCCCAGATTCCATCATTGATCAACATGACGAATTCGACCTTGGCATGCTCAGACCGGGTCACAACATCCATGACTTCATAGAGTTTGCGCGACTTGACCGAGCCGATCCCGGTCATGCCCGCATCTACTGTACCACGCTGATAGGCCAGGAACTGTTCGGACCCGGATGTCAGCGTTGGCGCTCCACCAAGGGCAGTTACGAAATCACCCAGTGTCTTGCCAAATACGCGCACTTTCATGCCTTCAACATCGGCTGGTTTGCGGATCGGGTTGTCTGCCTTGGACAGGAACACGGCCGTGCCGTAATCCATCCAATAGATCGGACGTGCGCCGGTCTTGGTCATCTCTGCATCCAGCATCGTGCGCAGCTCTGCACCCGGAGCCAG
>DFBW01000191.1:0-231 GCA_002366775.1 Roseovarius sp. UBA3070
TTCTTGTTGCACCGGATGAGTCTACATCGTGATCCGCAGGAAAAATTTATCGGCGCGTTCCTGCGCCCGCCCCTGTATTCTACGGCCTTTAATGTGGGGTTCGGCACGCTCTATACTGCCGTTTACCGTCCACGCTTGCAACAAATGGAAGTACGCTGGCCCGGCACAGTTTGGGATATGGCGATGGAAGGATTTCAAGAAGGCGGGCGCCGGATCAACTTTCCCGGTGCC
>DFBW01000191.1:284-15684 GCA_002366775.1 Roseovarius sp. UBA3070
GATATTTCTGCTGTGCGGGGTTTGAAAGTGGAGGGCGGCCAAAACCCTACGGGAAATTAGAAATGGAATTCCAATGCTTAAGTGGAGTATGTGGGGTCTCTCCTGCACGAAGGGAATGAATACATGACAAACAACCTTTATCAAAACGACCTGCCTGACGGGCTGGACCTTGGCCCTGTTGTGGCCATTGATTGCGAAACGATGGGATTGAACCCGCACCGTGACCGGCTGTGTGTGATACAGATGTCGGGCGGCGATGGGCATGCGCATATGGTGCAGGTTGGGATTGGCCAGACCGACGCACCAAACCTAACGGCGATGTTGGAAAACCCAGACGTTCTGAAGCTGTTTCACTTTGGTCGCTTTGACATCGCCGCGATGCTGAATGCCTTTGGTGCACTGACAGCACCTGTCTATTGCACCAAGATCGCCAGCAAGCTGATCCGCACTTACACGGATCGCCATGGGCTGAAGTATTTGCTCCAGGAATTGGTCGGCGTGGATATTTCCAAACAACAACAATCCTCGGATTGGGGCGCTGAGACATTAACCGATGCACAGCTGGAATATGCCGCATCAGATGTTTTGTATTTGCATCAGCTGCGTGACGAGCTGAACAGACGTCTGGTGCGTGAAGGCCGCGATGGTTTGGCCCAGGAGTGTTTTGATTTCCTGCCCACACGCGCCAGGCTTGACCTGACCGGCTGGCCCGAAATTGATATCTTTGCTCATTGATGACCTGGGAGGGCGATCTCTATTCTCGCCTTGTGGCCTGGATGAAGATCATCCTTCCACTGGCCGCGCTTGCCTTGCTATCCACCTTGTTCTTGATCTCACGCACAGTTGATCCGACCCAGAAACCGCCGATTGCTCAGGTGGATCTGGAACAACGCGCCCATGACCAAGGGGTCACCAACCCATCGTTTGCAGGAATCACCAGCGGCGGTGATGAGGTGGTGTTCAAGGCCGCGCGTGCGCGCCCGGATCTGGACGATCCAGACCGCCTGATCGCCGATGAGGTAGTGGCCGAAATACGCCTGTACACTGGCGTCGTAATTGATATCTCGGCTGACCATGCCGATATGCATCAAGGTAACTATACCGCATCCATGGATGGCAATGTGACAATCCAAACCACCACTGGCTATTTGATCCACACAGATGCGGTGGATACCCGGTACGACCGGCTGTACGCTGAAACGCCTGGGTCGGTTACCGGGTCAGGGCCAATTGGCGATATTGCAGCGGGTAAAATGCGGCTCACATTCGATGAGGCAAGCCAGGATGCGGAATTGCTGTTCACCGATGGGGTGAAACTGATATACAAACCCAATAAACCCAAGGAATGAATTTCGTGCGTTTGCTTACTTTGATTGCCCTTTCGTTATGTTTGCTGAGTGCACCTGTTGCCTCTGTGGCGCAAGGCGCACAAATTGCCTTTGGCAACACTGAGCAGAATTCGAGCCTCCCGGTTGAGGTGGCGTCCGATAATCTGGCTGTCAGTCAGAGCGATGGAACAGCAGTATTCACTGGCAATGTATTGATTGGCCAGGGCGAGATGCGCCTGTCTGCGCCGCGTGTGCTGGTGGTCTATCTGGAAGATAGATCCGGGATCAAACAACTTCAGGCCTCAGGCGGGGTGACACTGGTCAGTGGCGAGGATGCCGCCGAAGCCTCAAAGGCGAGCTATAACATCGAAACCGGCCTGATCGAGATGCAGGGCGATGTGCTGTTGGTGCAGGGGATCAATGCTCTGACGGCCGACAAAATGTTTGTTGATACCAAAGCGGGCACAGCCCGAATGAGCGGCCGTGTCAAAACTGTTTTGCAACCAGAAGGCGCCAACTGATGGCCAAGCCCGAGTTGCATATTGCCCATGAAAACACCGGCTTGCGGGTGCAGAACCTGCGCAAAAGCTATAACAAACGGGTTGTCATCCGTGATGTGTCGATCGACCTGCAGCAAGGCGAAGTTGTGGCCCTGCTTGGCCCTAATGGCTGCGGCAAGACCACGACATTCTATGCGATTGCCGGGCTGATTTATCCCGAAGGCGGGCATGTCCTGATCGACGGGCGTGATGTAACCAACCTGCCGATGTATCGCCGCGCAAAGCTGGGGATTGGGTATCTGCCTCAGGAAATGTCAATTTTTCGCGGCATGTCGGTAGAAGACAACATTCTTGCGATTCTCGATATTTCATATCCAGATCGCCATAAACGGCGCGAGCGTCTGGAAGAGTTGCTGTCAGATTTTTCGATTGAACATTTGCGCCGCGCACCTGCGCTCGCCCTGTCAGGTGGCGAGCGGCGGCGTGTTGAAATTGCCCGCTGTCTGGCCGCCAATCCGCGCTACCTGTTGCTGGATGAGCCTTTTGCCGGGGTAGATCCCATTTCGGTGGGCGATATCCGCACCTTGGTTGCAGATCTCAGAAAGCGCGGCATCGGCGTGCTGATCACCGATCACAACGTGCGCGAAACACTGAAAATCGTGGATCGCGCCTATATTTTGCACGACGGTCAGGTGTTGATGTCGGGCACCCCAACTGATGTGGTTGAGAACGAAAACGTGCGTCGTGTCTATTTGGGTGACAATTTCCGTATCTCTTAGAGAACGGCAACCAAAATGCAGAAAATTGCCGATGATCGCACTGATCCTCATTGACAATCCCTGCCGAACGGGCGTCAATTAGGGCATGACAACTCGACTATCTGTGCCGCTCCAAACATGGCCCTCCTCCATCGGGCCCGGACGAGAACAGGCATATCGAATGTCATATTTCCTTACTCAAACCTGATATTCGTTCGGCATTGCCGCACCGTTTTAGGGCTTGGTTTGTCAATTAAAGGAGACAAGATGCGTTATCAAATCAGTGGAAAACAGATCGACGTAGGCGCCGCCCTGCAAACTCATGTTCAAGATGACCTGGGAAGTGCTGTGGCTAAATATGCAGAGCGCCCAACCGACGCCAACGTGATTTTTTCTAAGAGTGCCAGTGAATATGTCTGCGAAACCACTGTGCATCTGTCCACCGGCCTAACCACGCAGGCCAAGGCTCACGCGCATGAAATTTACGAATCTTTTGATAAATGCTGCGATAAAATCGAAAAGCAATTGCGACGTTACAAGAGGCGTTTGAAGGACCATCACAAGGATCGCGCAGAACCGGTTGAACTTATGGGCGCATCCTCGTATATCCTCGCCTCGGAAAGCGAAGATCAGGAATCAGAGCCCGACAGCCTGCAGCCTATGATTGTCGCAGAGATGGAGACCCAGATCCCATCCCTGACAGTCGGAGAGGCGGTTATGCAGATGGAGCTGGCAGGAGCACCGGTACTGGTCTTTCGCAATGAAGGCAAAGATGGGTTGAATGTCGTGTATCGCCGGGATGATGGCAACATCGGCTGGATCGACCCTTGAACAAATTTGGTGAGGCGGAGTGAGCCATCTTGCCACGGAGCAGTAAAATATGGATATGACCACGATCCTCAAACCTGAGGCTATTCGGGTACTTTCCGCCGCGTCCAGTAAGAAGCGGTTGTTTCATGCGTTAGGCGATATCGCTGAGCAGGCCTATGGCGTGCCACAAGCCAAAGCGGTTGAAGCATTGCAGGAACGCGAATCCCTGGGGCCCACTGGTGTGGGCCATGGGGTGGCGTTGCCACATGCCCGCGTTGATGGGCTGGATGGTGTTGTCGGCGCTTTGATCCTTATGGATAATGCGATTGATTTTGATGCCGTAGACCGCCAACCGGTTGATTTGGCATTTGCGCTGTTTGCCCCACATGATGCGGGCGTTGAGCACCTCAAGGCGCTGGCGTTGGTGTCACGCACTCTGCGAGACCAGTCTTTGTGCACCAAGCTGCGGGCGAATTTGGATGAGGCGACACTGTTCACCATCATGACCGAAACACAATCCATGCAGGCCGCCTAAAGCGTTTCGCAAAAAACCTGACACAGGTTAAAGGCGATATGCCATAGGCGTTTAGCCCCAGCGCTTGAACCCGAACATCATATAGTCACGTTGATAGATTTCGCTCACAAGCGCTTCGATCTCGTCGTCATATATGTCTGACAAGGCAATCGGATTGTCTGCTTTGGCCACATCCGGCTTGCCAGGTTTCAGATACCCCACTTGCCGGGCAAGGGCGGGCAGATAGCTGTCCATCTCGGCCTCGCGGATGATCATATCCGGTAGGGCGAAAACGCTCATCCCCTGAATGACCGCCGCCTGACTGGCCCAGTTGGCATCCACTCGAATACTGGTTTGCCCCGCCAGATTTGCGCGCAAAAACTCCAGAAACCCAACAAAGGCTTCGCGGTGAATACGCCGGTCATAGTCGTCGTCAACTTGTCCCGGCAGTGGGACTTTGTAAAAATTGCGCAGTGTTTTGCGAATTTCAGTAAATGTGCCCGGCCCTCGGTTTAAAATTCTGGCGCAAAACGCCGCATGTGCCCGCGCGACTGGATGGCGAACCACAGTAAAGCTGCGATGACCCTTTTTGGCCCGCTTCCATTGCCGCAGTGATTTTTGGTTGTGCTTGACGGCCAGCGTTTCGGCCTCAACACCGTCCAGTGCGGCAATCCAGTTCACCACGTCCGCCTCTGGCCCAGAGCGGATGGGCATATACAGCAGCGGAACATGCGCACCAGTTACAAACCCTGGCACACCGGGGCCACGGCGCGGTTCAAAATTGGGTGTGCGGGTCAGGTTAAAGGCATCCCCCCCTGCCAGCAGGGTTTGCATATCCTCAAAATTCGCCACCTTATCGACCAGGGCACTGGGGTTCTGCTTTTTCAGCGTATCATCCAACGCCTCAAGCTGAGCCTCCACACCCAGATAGCGCGCCAGGCCATTCATCACTTCAACCGATTGCAGGTCTTCATAGGCCACATAAAATGCAGTCTGTCCGGTGGTCTGCAGCCGGTTCAGCAAAAATACCTGAAACTCTTGCAAAGCAGTGACGTGTTTTTCAAACTCCACTCCGTCAAAGCTGATCTTGCTGTCCTTACGGCGTTTTACATTGGTCAATTTCCACTGACCTGTCGCCTGTGCAATCTTCCAACTGACGTAACTGTCGGCAGGGTTGCGCGTCAAAATAATCTTGGCACAGCGTGGATCATCCAACACGATATCCAATACGCGTTGGTCGTGATCATGGAAAAACCGAAACCCGCCCAACCCCTCTGAGAACTCTTTGATCGTATTGATCAGCAATCCCGGATCGCCATCTCGCATTGCCTGCGTGACACCTAGAATTTCCGTCTTGTTCGGATAGCCTATGAAATGCGGATTGAACGCTTCTCCATGGCATTGCAGCCCGTCAAAGGCGTTCAGATTGGCCTCCAGAAAGTTGGAACCGGTGCGCATTTCAGCAAACACCACAAAATAATCAAATGCTTCGCTCATTCAGAATCACCGCACCAGATAAGGTTTTGGCTGTGTATGACCCGTATCACCGGGCCCATGCGAGACTGGGAAATCACCCATCAGATAGGGATGCATGCCCTGGTTTTTGAGGTTTTGCAAAAACTGCCCAAACCCGGTGAGGTCCGACATTCTGGGCACTTCGGCCAAACCACGCAGGTTTTGCTGGCCAATCTCATCAATTATCGCCTGCAATGGCTCCATCGGGGCCTCAATGAATTCGGCCATAGACCAAATGCGTACTCGCGCCTTTGTCCAGGTTGAGCGCAATGTTTTCAGGTGTTCGCTCTCGATCTGTTGCAGCTGCGCCGCTTCCTGCCGGATATCAGAAAAATTGCGGTTGGATTTAAACAAAGGCACGGCCCAGGCACCAGTAATCACGGATATCTGCGCGTTGTGGTCTTTGGCGATTTCCCACTCAATATCCTGCACATCGCGGGGGCCAAACTGAAAACACTGCCGCTCTCCACGGGTGTTCCAGATCAAGCTCGCCAAAAAGGCCTGCGGGTTATAGTCACGCAGTTCCGCACTGTCGGACAGCGCGCCGTTCATCACCACCTGGCCTTCAGAAAATTCAGCCCGTTCCGGCGCAAAAAGATGGCCATGCACCCGCGCACTGGTGGCTTTGCTCAGCCAGCTTTCGAAATTCTCAAACAGATCGCTGAAGCCCTCAAACACCGAATATTGTGCACAAGTCAGGCCGTTTTCACGCCCTTCTACCGGAAAGCGGCTTTGCATGATCAGGCCCGGTCGACCGCGGGTGCGTCGATCTACTGCTTTGGCAAAAATACGGTCGATCTTACCGGGGTTCGGCTCGGTCCGCTTCATGGCACCCGACATATCGGTCAGGAACGCATCATACAGCTTGTTGGCAAAAGGCCAGATTTTGCGTGCCACAAAGCAATCAGAGCGCCGTAATAATTGCAGATGGTCATCATAGAAGATGTGCGGTTTACCCTGATAATCAAACTTGGACAGCGTCAGTGACCGGCTTTCGATTTGGCGTGAATACAGCCGTGCAAGCGTTTGGAAATAGCTTTCATCGGGGATCCACACCTTTTTGAAGTAGCGGTCATAGTTCACCCGTTCTGCGTCTTCCAGAATGGCCGACAGGGTTTGGCGCGTCAGACACCACCATTGGCTGCCCATATGTGGAACGATCCCATTGGGTATCTTGCGTTTGAATCGCACCATGCGTTGCAGGGCCACATAACGATCAAAAAGATAGCGATGTTTGCGCCAGGAAAATGGGAACCTCAAGGTAAACCGTTCCTGATCAAGGCCGCCCATTGTCCAGGGCACGTCAGCCGTGGTCGCGCTTTCGATGAAATCTGTGTGTGGGCGTTCTTCCAGGTAATCAATCAGCTCCTGCACCGGGCGCAATGGCAGGCACGACCCCGATGACAGATAGACGTGGCGTACATCGGGAAACGTATCCAACATGATTTGCGAGGCTTCCTGCGTGGCTGCCACCAACCCCCATGTGCCCCATTCACAACGATGCCTTTTGGCAAAGCGCACATCAGGCAAATCGGAAAGTGCCGCCTTAAACGCGGAATAGGATTTGCGTGGAACAGATTTATCTGCATGGATCACAATCGGGCAGCCGGATGCCGCCCAATGCCGGGCAATTTGCTCGGCCCGGCCAAAGGCCGTGTGCACCAGCATGATGATCCCAACGCTCACGTTGTCTGCCCTTTCCTCATGCCCAGTTGCCCTTGGACATCAGACCAAGAATTTCCAACTGCCGCCAGTTTATATATTTCTCTGACCATTTGCACCAAAGGTCTGGTGTATCGTCAAACTTCTCGGCGTATGCCTTGTATTCAACACTGGCCGAATAGTGCTGGCGACGGGTCAGTTCTTCGGCGGCTTTGATGGTGAATGTATCGAGGAATTTGGCATGTAACAAAACGCCGCTGGCTTTTTCACCACCCCATTCATCATAGGTCAGGTTCAAACCACGCGGCAGCAACATGTGAGTGGAGCTGACATAGGTATAATGCTTGTCCCATTTCACCAGCGGAATTTTGTTCAACGCAGGTGATTGTTGCGGCTGGTTCGCAAAAAAGACGCGCGCCCGTGCGCCGCCCTGAATCCACAGGTTGCCATATCCTTTGTTCTTTTCAATCTGGTAGTTGCCCGGATCAAACCACGAGGCAATTTCAAGCGGGTTCTGGCCGGGGCGATATGGCACCGCATCAATTCTGCCTTTGGGGTACATATCCAGCAGCATTGCACCAAAAGATTTCACCTGGCTTACATCCAACCAGTCAGTCAGCGCACGAATGGGGCGCGTATCACAAAACGGATATACAAACAGCTCATCCGGGTCGACCACCAGCGTCCAGTGGCCGTGGGCGTATTTCTGTTGCAGCCAGTTCAGCCAATCCACCCCAAACCGCGAACGTTTGTAGCTGCCAGTCGTCGACCAGAGCGACACATCCGGTTGATCCGCCAGATACTCTGCCCCGCCATCGGTGCTACCGTTATCCACGATGACAAAATGCGACACACCCAGATCACGGTAGTACTTCAGAAAATAGGGCAGGCGCACATGTTCGTCGCGCAGCGTCGAAAACAGCAGGATATCCCCAGGCTGAATTTGATCCGTTCGGTTGGCTATGCACCGCAGTGAGAAATGCTTGCGCCAGGCGCGTATTTTCGCGCGCTTGCGGCGGAGCCTCATGCGATATGATTGCCATACACTCACTCATCAACTCCTGAACCGGGCCGGGATACCGACGCCCGGACTAACCTCTGACACTTAATTAAACATTTTTCGAGATCAATTGTTGCCAAACCCGCAACAATCGCATCTTTTTCCCTTTGTGGTATGGGGTTTAGGCGGTTCATACCCAGTTTCCCTTCGACATCAGGCCCATCGCCTCTAGCTGCCGCCAACTGATCAGACGACTCGACCCTTCGCACCACAGATCAGGATTGTCGGTCAGGCCGTCATAATAGCTGTCATACAGATCAGAATTGGCAAAGTGCTCGCGCCGATGCTTTTCTTCGGCGGATTTATCAACAATCGTGTGCAAAAACTTGGTGTGCAGCAAAATGCCCGAGGTTTTTTCACCGCCCTGATCATCATAAACGTGGTTCAATACCCGCGGCAAAAGAGAATGTGACGAGCTGACATAGGCATACCCGCGATGCCATTTGACCAGAGGTGTCTTGCTCATCGTTGGTGCCCGGCGCGGGCGGTCCGCAAAGAACTTGCGCGCCCTTGGCCCGCCTTGAATCCACAGGTTTTCAAGATCGGCCTTCTTCTGGATCATATAGTTGCCGCCATCAAACCAGTTGAGAATTTCAAACGGGTCGCCACCCGGTTCATATTCGCGCTCTTTCAGCGGGCCTTTGGGGTACATATCCAACATCATCGCCCCAAAGGACCGCCGGTTGTGACGCTCCAACCAATCTGTCAGGGCGCGCAACGGGCGCGTATCATGGTGCGGATAAATCAGGATTTCATCGGCATCCACTGTCAGACACCAATGATCATGGGCATACTGACGTTGCAGCCAGGTCAGCCAATCGACACCAAAACGCGACAGTTTGTAACTGGCGGGCGTCGTCCACAACGATACATCGGGTTGCTTGGCCAGAAACACGCTGGTGCCATCATCACTCCCATTTTCGACAATCAGAAAATGATCCACGCCCAGCGCTCGGTGGTGATCCAGAAAATGAGGAAGGCGCACCATCTCGTTGCGCATGGTCGAGACAGCCAGAATGTCATCCGGACCAATCTGCGCGGTGCGGTTCATCACCGGCGTTAACTGCCTGCGCTTTCGAAACGAGCGATACAAAAGCCTGCGACGCTTCCACCGCATTCGATAGACTTTTGTCAGCTGTGATAGCCTGTCCATATCCGCGCCCGTGCCTTGCTGCCCTTGCTCAGAATCAGTCTTATTTTTCGTAATGTCCAGTTTGATGCCACCGCCAGGCATCCTCGATCATCTGTTTGAGATCAGAGCGCTTTGCAACCCAACCCAATTCTTGCTCGGCGCGGGTTGATCCCGACACCAGCTTGGTACAATCGCCCGCACGACGCGGGCCTTCGATCACCGGCACCTCGCGGTTGGTGACAGCATGCGAATGATTGATCACTTCGCGCACAGAAAACCCGGTGCCCGTGCCTAGGTTGAACACACGGCTGTCTTTGCCATTTTCCAGCCATTTCAGGCCCAATACATGGGCATCCACCAGATCCATGACATGCACATAATCACGGATGCAGGTGCCATCGGGCGTGTCATAGTTGGTGCCAAAAATGGTTAATGCATCACGTTTCCCTGCAACAGCATCCAAGACCAACGGAATCAGATGTGTTTCTGGTTGGTGATATTCGCCCACGTCCGCATCAGGGTCACACCCTGCAACGTTGAAATAGCGAAAAATCACATGTGACAGGCCGTGAGCTGTTTCAAAGTCGCGCAGCATATCTTCGATGGCGCGCTTAGACGCACCATAAGCATTGATCGGGTGCTGATCACAATTCTCATCCAGAACCACGTTGTCCTGATCGCCATAGGTTGCACAGGTTGAGGAAAAGACCAGCTTATCACACCCCGCAGCCACGGCCGCTTCCAGCAATGTCAGAGACCCAGCGACGTTGTTGTGCCAGTACTTGCCCGGCTGGTTCATGCTTTCACCAACTTGGCTAAGGGCGGCAAAATGCATCACCGCAACGGGTTGGTAAGTGGCAAACACCTCATCCAAGCGGGCACGATCCGTCAAATCGCCCTTCTCAAACGGGCCAAACTGAACCGCGTCTTCCCAGCCCGTACTCAGGTTATCAAAGGTAACAGGTGTATAGCCTTCACGCGCCAGAACCTTACAGGCGTGGCTGCCGATATATCCGGCACCACCAGTCACAAGAACAGTCGTCACGCTGTAGTCTCCAACAGATTATTGAGCCGCTTTGTCAGCATGGACAATATCGTTCAGATATCCCCACAAATCATCGCGCAGATCTTCACGCTCCAGCGCAAAGGCAACAGTGGCTTGCAAAAACCCAGCCTTTGAACCGCAGTCAAACCGGCGACCCTTGAAGCGGAAGCCATACACTTCTTCACCCGCTTCGCGCGCATCTGCGATGGCGTCAGTCAGTTGAATTTCACCACCTGCGCCGGCCTTCTTCTTGTTCAGTTGCTGCAACACACTGGGGGTCAGAATATAGCGGCCAATCACCGCCAGATTAGATGGCGCAGTGCCTGGCGCAGGTTTTTCTACCATGCCTTTGGTCGACACAAGCGCACCCATATCTTCTTTGACATCCAGCACGCCGTAGGACGAGGTCTGCTCATCCGGAACTTCCATGGCAGCAACCATATTACCGGGACATTCTTCAAACGCTTCGACCATCTGCGCCAAACAGGGCTTTTCTGCTGCGATCACGTCATCGGGCAGGATAACCGCAAAAGGCTCATTGGCGATCAGACGCCGGGCACACCAAACAGCATGTCCCAGTCCCAATGGTTTGTGCTGACGCATATAGGCGATCTCACCACTGTCCATATTGGTGGATTTCAGGATGTCCAGCAGCTCGTCTTTTCCCCTGCGGCGCAATTCCTGTTCAAGCTGCGGCGCAGTATCAAAATAGTCCTCCAGCGCACCCTTGCCGCGCGAGGTGATAAAGATGAATTCCTTGATGCCGGCCTCGCGCGCTTCATCAATGGCATATTGGACCAGAGGGCGATCCACCAAAGTCATGATTTCCTTGGGAACTGATTTGGTTGCGGGCAAAAACCTCGTCCCCATCCCAGCGACCGGGAATATCGCCTTTGTTACCTTGTTACGCATTACCTGCTCCTCAAAACCAATTTTTTAGCGATGTTACACAATTAGATTAAGAATTGCATGGCTTTACTGGGAAAAATACTCGGTATTTAGCCGTTCGCGTCAGAAATGGAACAATTCATGCGCGGCCTCGTAAAATTGCTTAGTACAGGATCACTCCATCCCCATTTCAAGCATCATGGCCTCAATCCGAGGCACATCTTCGGGGTTGTTCAACTCCCAGAACTGCCTGTCACGGGCATCCACTTCGGTGCACAGCACCTTGCGCCCTTGTTCCAGGAACCTCAGTTGTTCTAACCCTTCAAGGGTTTCAAGCGGCCCCGTGGCCCAGGTTTTATATGCAGCAAGAGCATCGGGGCGGTAAGCGTAGACGCCCACATGATGAAATACCGGTGTATCCTCAGCATCGCCATAGATATGCCCGGTGTATGGGATCACTTCCTTTGAGAAATAAAGCCCATGGCGCGCGCCATCAAACACCGCAGTGGTGCCGCCAACCCGCCCCTGAGAGCGATCCTCCAGAAACCCGTTCAGCGCCTTGCCATCGCAGCGCAATACCGGTGTTGCAATATCAGCCGAAGGGTCTGCCGCCAGATCCTTGACCAGATCCTCAACGAACCAATGGGGTGTCAAAGGCGCATCACCCTGAAGGTTCACAACGATATCAAAGTGTTCGCCCAGGTTTTCAACTGCTTCGGCGCAGCGTTCGGTGCCGTTGGTACACTCCGAAGACGTCATGACAACCTCGGCCCCAAAGGCCTCAGACGCGCCCTTGATCTGCTCATCATCGGTGGCCACTACGACGCGGCTTGCGCCCTGCACCTGACTGGCGGCCTCCCACGACCTTTGGATGAGGCTTTTGGACGCGCCCGTGGCACCCGTCAGCATCACCAAAGGTTTGCCCGGATAGCGGGTTGAGGCATAGCGGGCGGGGATGACAATGAGCACTGACATCAGGCGGGCTTCAGCTCAACCGCCGGGGCATAAGCGATAAAGAACGGATTGGCAAAAGTGTCTTTGCCATAGGTCAGCTCAGAATGATCATCAAACCGCACAACACGACCACCCGCGCCATGCAACACCGCATGGCCTGCTGCTGTGTCCCATTCCATCGTACGACCAACGCGAGGATAAATATCCGCCTCGCCCGTGGCGATCAGGCAGAATTTCAACGATGATCCAGCGCTTTTCATGTCTTTAACGGCATATTTGGCGATATAGTCATCCGTCGCCTGATCACGGTGCGATTTGGAGGCAACAACCATCAATGCGCCATTGTCCGGATCAGAAACCTTGATTGCGCCAAGCGGGCCAACGCTTTGCTTGTCCAACGCTCCGGTTTCTTCGACCGAGGTGCCATCTGCCTGGGTGAAAAACATCCGCCCTTTGGCAGGTGCGTAAACAACGCCGCGCGTGGGCACGCCATTGTCCACATAGGCGATGTTCACCGTGAAATCGCCGCGCCGGTGGATAAACTCCTTGGTGCCATCCAGCGGATCAACGATCAGAAAGGTATTGGCAGTCTCTGAATGCGACTCGGCCTGTTCTTCCGTCACCAGCGCCACATCCGGGAATGCCGCGCGCAGCCCCGCCGAGATGATCGCATCCGCCGCCTCATCCGCAGCAGTTACTGGGCTTTCATCAGATTTTAACTTCACATCAAAATCATCTGAGTTGTAAATTTCCATGATCTTATCACCCGCCTCAAGCGACAGCTGCCGCATGACAGAGATCAGTTTTTCATAGTCCAAAGGCCTGCTCCTTCACGATGCTGCCACTTGGGCAAGGCACCGGTTGATCCGTTATGGTTGTCCCCTTATGATACGCTGCTAACGGGACAGCAAGAAATCCGTGACACTATCTCAAGGCAGATAATAAAGCAGGGCCATGTTTCATTACGTCCAGTCCAAATCGACTCTTCAGTCAATCATCTCCATCAGTGAGCTGATTTACCACGCAACCGTGCGTGATGTGCGCAAATCCCATGGCAATGCCTTCCTGGCATTGTTTTCCAACATGATGGTCACAATCATGTTCGTGATGGCCTTTTATGTGATGTTTATCATGCTTGGTCTGCGCAGCGCGGCACTGCGTGGGGATTTTCTGCTGTATATCATGTCAGGCGTATTTTTGTTCCTGACCCATACCAAGGCCCTTGGGGCAATTGTCGGGTCTGAAGGGCCGACATCACCGATGATGCTGCATGCGCCGATGAATACGATTGTCTCAATCACGGCAGCCTCGCTCAGCACGTTGTATATCCAGACACTGACACTGTTGGTGATTTTGTTCATCTATCATGTGGCCGTCACGCCCATCACAATTGATCAACCTATTCCCGCTTACGGAATGTTTTTGCTGTCATGGTTTTCGGGTGTTTCACTGGGCTTGGTCATGCTGGCTGTTAAGCCATGGTTCCCCGGCTTTGTCGGTATTGCCACCACTGTGTATCAACGCGCCAGCATGATCTGTTCGGGCAAGATGTTCGTGGCCAACACGCTGCCCGGTTTTATGATTGCAATGTTTGACTGGCACCCGCTGTTTCACACAATTGATCAGGCGCGCGGCTTTGTGTTTATCAATTATTATCCACGGAATTCTGACTTTGAATATACGCTCTATCTTTCGATCACATTGATTATGATTGGTATGATGGGTGAATTTTATACTCGACAGTACGCCTCTAACAGTTGGTACGCACGTCGATGAAGTGGATCATTGTTGCGGTGTTGACACTGCTCTGTCCGGTGATGGCAACAGCGCAAACCCTGCCCGCATTATATTCCGTTGCAGGTGTCGATGAAGACGATGTTCTGAACATCCGTGCCGAGCCCAGACCCTCGGCTTTTGCAATTGAATCCTACGCCTGGGATGCGCGTGATATTGAAGTTGTGGCCCTCGATCCAACTGGCAAATGGGGCCAGATCAATATCAATGAAACGACGGGCTGGATCGCCATGAATTGGCTTGAACCACAATTTTCCGCTGGCAACAGTTTGCTGCCCCGCCCGCTGGTCTGTTTCGGGAACGAGCCGTTCTGGACGCTGGACATTGGCAATACGCCTTTCGCTGAGCTGGGCTGGCTGGATGGGGTCACAATCCGGTTTTCAGGCCTTTATACCATTTCATCCGCCAGCCGGACGGGCCGCTATATGGTGATTGCCGAGAACACCGATAAATCATTGCATGCCTTCGTAGAGCGTAAAGCCTGTAATGACGGTATGTCCGACCGCGCCTATGGATTGGATATGAACCTGCTGATCCGCAATGGTGATGACACGAAGTATTTCGCCGGCTGCTGCTCAGTCGCGCCTTAGCGCCCGATCAATCACCCCAACCATAATCGCGTCCGTCCGGGTATTGCGATCCTCTGAGACTCCCTCAATCGCCCACCGCGCTTCAGCCGGTGCTTGGATTCCGAGCGACGAGTACGGTCTGACATTGTTGTCGTCGTATCGCCATAGGGCCAGTACCGAGGCAGGAATTAGTGGCCAATGCGTGCCTTATGCAACAACTCGGCCCATTTTAGCCAAAAATAGCCAACTTCATCCCTGACGAATGGTTGCAGGGCCACTATGGCCTGCCTATATACGCCCAGAACCGCGGAACTGTCTCTTGTGGCATCCGCTCTCTATGTGGGGTCCGTGATGCCATAACGGGTCGGGACCTCGCAACATCGCCTTAAGTAGAAGGGATCGAAAACATGGCCAAAGTTATTGGTATTGACCTCGGAACAACCAACAGCTGCGTTGCTATCATGGATGGCAGCCAGCCCCGCGTTATCGAAAACGCAGAAGGTGCTCGCACCACACCCTCGATCGTCGCATTTACCGACAACGAGCGTCTGGTCGGCCAGCCGGCAAAACGCCAGGCAGTCACCAACCCCACAAACACAGTCTTTGGCGTCAAGCGCCTGATTGGCCGCCGCGAGGATGACCCGGATCTGGCCAAAGACAAAAAGAACATGCCGTTCAACGTCATTGATGGCGGCAACGGTGATGCATGGGTGGAAGCCCAGGGCGAAAAATACAGCCCCTCGCAACTCTCTGCCTTCATCCTCGGCAAGATGAAAGAAACCGCCGAGAGCTATCTTGGCGAGGACGTGACACAAGCCGTCATCACCGTGCCTGCCTATTTCAACGACGCTCAGCGTCAGGCCACCAAAGA
>DFBW01000191.1:15817-16524 GCA_002366775.1 Roseovarius sp. UBA3070
GGTGAAGACTTTGACATGCGCATCGTGAACTACCTTGCCGAGCAGTTCAAAAAAGAAAACAGTGTTGATCTGACCAAAGACAAGATGGCCTTGCAGCGCCTGAAAGAAGCCGCTGAGAAAGCCAAGATCGAACTGTCGTCTTCGTCGCAGACAGAAATCAACCAGCCCTTCATTTCGATGGGCGCTGACGGTCAGCCATTGCACATGGTGATGAAACTGACCCGTGCCAAGCTGGAAAGCCTGGTTGCTGACCTGATCAAAGCGTCGATCAAACCCTGCCAGGCCGCGTTGAAAGACGCCGGTATGTCCGCCAATGAAATTGACGAGATTGTTCTGGTCGGCGGGATGACCCGTATGCCGCGCGTTGTGGAAGAAGTGACCAAATTCTTCGGCAAAGAGCCCCACAAAGGCGTAAACCCCGACGAAGTTGTTGCCATGGGTGCCGCCATTCAGGCCGGTGTTCTGCAAGGCGACGTCAAAGACGTGGTTCTGCTGGACGTCACACCGCTCAGCCTCGGCATTGAAACTCTGGGTGGCGTATTCACCCGCCTGATCGACCGCAATACCACGATCCCCACGAACAAGGGGCAGATCTTCTCGACAGCCGAAGACAATCAATCGGCAGTGACGATCCGCGTGTTCCAGGGCGAACGTGAAATGGCGGCCGACAACAAAATGCTGGGCCAGTTCAATCTGGAAAACATCCC
>DFBW01000024.1 GCA_002366775.1 Roseovarius sp. UBA3070
CACGCATTGGGATGGCAGAAGCCACATCCCGCTCGGCCTTGGTGCTGTCGGGGGGAGAGCGGCAAAAGCTGGCTCTGGCCCGGGCCCTGATCCGCGCGCCTGATGTGCTGTTTCTGGACGAGCCTTGCGCCTCACTGGACGGTCGCGCCATGCGCGAGATCGAAGCCTTGCTGGTGCAGGCCAACCAAGAGGGCACACGCATCATCATGTCCACCCACGACATGGGGCAGGCAAGGCGACTGGCCACGGAAGTGGTGTTTATCCTGCAAGGCAGAATTCACGAATTTGGACCTGCCAAAGAGTTTTTTGCCTCACCCGACACCGCTGAGACCAGCGCCTTTTTGAAGGGTGATATCGTTGATTAGTAAATTGAATCCGATACTTAGGTATCTACTTGCTATACTCATGATGATGAGTGTCGGCACCGATGCCCAGGCCGGAGACATGAAACTGGCGGTCACCACATCGTTCCACAATTCGGGGCTTGCTGAGGTACTGCTGCCCGAAATTGAAGCCGACACCGGGATCACCCTGCACCTACTGGTGGTGGGCACGGGGCAGGCTCTGCGTCTTGGCGCTGCCGGAGATGTGGATGCAGTTCTGGTGCACGCGCGCGCAGCCGAGGACAGCTTTATCGCCAAGGGCCATGGCACCCACCGGCGCGAGATCATGTACAATGATTTTGTCCTTATTGGCCCGGCGTCCGATCCGGCCAAACTGAGCGCGGCAAGCACCGCAACCGAGGCTTTGATCTCAATCGCCACAACGCAATCTTCCTTTGTCAGCCGCGGTGATGACAGCGGCACCCACAAAAAAGAGCTGTCCTTGTGGAACGCCGCAAATGTGACCCCTGAGGGCGATTGGTACAAATCGGTAGGAGCCGGGATGGGGGCCGCGCTGAACACGGCCTCGGGCATGGGCGCCTATGTCATGTCGGATCGCGCCAGTTGGCTGAACTTTGGCAACAAAGGCGGCTTGGCTTTGCTTTTTGCCGGGGATCCGGTGTTGTTCAACCAATATGCCTATTTGCCCGTAAACCCCGCCAATCATCCACATGTGAAGGCTGATTTAGCGGCTCAGCTTGAAACCTGGCTGACCTCGGACAGGGCAAGGATATTGATCAACGGCTATCAACTGTCGGGCGAACAACTGTTTACCTTTAACGCCGCAGCAGCCCAGCAGGATTAAGCAGCACCACGCGCGCATCCACACCCCGCGGTTAGGTTTGTGCGCGCATTGCGCATTATCGCTTTGCGGTTCGTTGTAAACCTCTTGTGATTGGACGACGCCAAACCATCACTTCGGCGCCACCTTCATGAGCAGAGATCCGGGGCGGCAATGGGCGCAAAGCTGGTGCTTAAATTGCATATACATAGTTATTACTGTTTACTTTCATTGGATTAACCCACTTTCCATCGCAAGCTCATCTGTATCATCACAGCTATGCGCCCTCGATTCTCATTAAAATCACATCACGTCCGGCTGGAAATTGCCGGTTTGATCTTTTGTTGAATTCGATGGAGCACGTCGGCCAATCATGAGATACAAGAAGGTGAGGAACGGAGCAGTGTACGGTGGGTCATTCGGCGATCAGGTCCTGGGCTTGGGCGGCGGCCTTTGTGGCAGTCGCACCTTTTGCTGTTGCCACCGAAGTTACACTGGATGCACCCGGCTTTGATGAGGTCGGATTGGGCTATCTGAACAAGGCCTCATTGACGATCGAAACGCTGAACACCCCCGAAGCCGCCACGCAGGATCTGGTGGCCGCAGCTCGGGCTGATTATGCCCGGTTGGTCGGTGTGCTGTATGAACTTGGGTATTTCGGCGGGGTGGTCCACATTTTTGTGGATGGGCGCGAGGCTGCCAATATCTCGCCTCTGACCTCACTCAGGGCAATTGATACGATCAAGATCACAGTTCTGCCCGGTCCGGTGTTTTCCTTTTCATCCGCGCAGGTGCAGCCCCTGTCGCCCGCCACAGCCCTGCCCGAGGGTTTCGCCAAGGGGCAGCGCGCGTTTGGCAGTCTGGTGGGCGAAGCCGCTGACAAAGGTGTCGAAGGCTGGCGCAATATCGGCCATGCCAAGGCCCGCGTCGCCGATCAGTCCATCACCGCCGATCACCGCGCCAACACATTGGACGCGCGCATCACCATTGCACCGGGTCCACGCCTGACCTTTGGTGAAGTCGTGGTGCCAAATCCCAGCAATGTGCGCAATGAGCGCATTCGTGAAATCGCAGGTCTGCCCAGTGGTGATGTGTTTTCGCCCCAAGAGCTGGAAAAAGCCACGCGGCGTCTGCGGCGCACCGGCGCATTTCGCTCTGTTGTGTTGGAAGAAAATGCCGCCATCAGCCCCGGCGACACACAAGACATCAACGCATTTCTGACGGACGCCAAACCGCGCCGTGTGGGCGTTGGAGCAGAAGTATCTTCGCTTGAAGGGGTGGGGTTAAGTGGCTTTTGGCTGCACCGTAACCTGCTGGGCGGGGCCGAGCGTTTGCGTATTGACGCCCAAGCCAGCGGCATTGGCGGAGACACCGACGGGATCGACTATAGTTTTTCGGCCCGGTTCGAGCGTCCGGCCACGATCACACCGGATACCAGCCTCTATCTGGAAGCCGAGATCGAGCATCTTGACGAACCCGATTACAACGAAACCAGCGCCCGTGTTGAGGGCGGCTTTAGCCATATCTTTTCAGAAGAGCTGACCGGTGAAATCGGGCTGGCTTACCAGTATTCTGACATTGACGATGATGCAGGCCAGCGCAAACTGAACCATCTTTTGGTGCCAATTCGCTTGACCTACGACAACCGCGATGACCCACTGGATGCCACCAAAGGGTATTATGCGGATGTGCAGCTGACACCTTTTGCGGGCCTGGATTCCAATGCCGCCGGGGCGCGGATCTATGCGGATCTGCGACACTATCTAACCGTAGGAAAGGATGATGGCATCACGCTGGCGGGCCGCATACAGGCCGGATCCATCGCCGGGGCCAGCCTGACCGATCTACCGCCCGATATGCTGTTCTTCTCAGGCGGGGCGGGCACAGTGCGCGGTCAGGGCTATCAATCATTGGCCGTCGATCTGGGCGGTGGCTTGCGGTTAGGCGGGCGATCATTGCTGGCGCTTTCAGGCGAAATCCGGGCTGATCTGTTCACCGAATGGTCCATCGTTGGCTTTGCCGATGCTGGCTTTGTCGGCGAAAACGCCTGGGGATCAGACAATGGAGACTGGCATTCCGGCGGCGGCTTGGGTGTACGATATGACACCGGGTTTGGCCCGATCCGGGTGGATGTGGCCACACCGTTTGACAATGACGTTGGCAAGGATTTTGAGCTTTATGTCGGCATTGGGCAGGCCTTCTGATGCGCCTGTTCCTGATCATCAGCTTTGTTCTGAGTTTCGCCAATACGCTGGCGGCCCAAGAACTGGCGGCCCAAGACACGCCCGATGACAAAACCTATCTGGAGAACCTGCTTCAGGATACGCTATCAGGCGCCGGCCATAGCGTCACCGTCACCGGTTTTACCGGCGCGCTGTCGTCACAGGCCAAGCTTGATCTGCTGACAATCGCAGATAGGGACGGCATCTGGTTAACCATGCGCGATGCCACGTTGATCTGGTCGCGCAGCGCGCTGTTATCAGGGCACTTGGATGTAACCGAGCTGAGCGCCGCCGAGGTTGAAATTCCGCGCCTGCCGATCAACCAGAAACGCCTGAGCACCCAGGATGCGCAGGCAGGCACATTTGCCTTGCCTGAGTTGCCCGTGTCGCTTGATGTGAAAAAGATCGGGATCACAAAGGTCACCCTCGGCAAAGACGTCATCGGAGAGCCTGCGACCCTATCAACCCATGGCTCCTTTGCCCTTAGTGAAGGCACCGGGGAGGCCGATCTTGATATTCAGCGGTTGGATCGCGACGATCAAATCACACTTGATGCCAGTTTTTCCAACGCCACGCGGCAATTGGCACTGGAGCTCAATTTTGACGAATCCGAAGGCGGGCTGGTGTCTTCTGTCTTGCGTATTCCTGGCGCGCCTTCCTTGCAAATGCAGGTCTCGGGCAAGGCGCCAATCTCTGATTACTCCGCACGCATTGCGCTCACGTCGGATGGCGCGCATCGGTTCGGCGGGACATTTGATATCGCCGCCCTCTCCTCTGAGGCGGATGTAGGGTATGGATTTGGGGCAGCCCTCAGCGGCGATGTGCGCCCGTTGTTCATCGCCGATCTGCATCCCTTCTTTGGCGAAAACTCCACGCTTGATCTGCACGGCAGCCTTTTCTCAAATGGGCAGTTGGTACTGGATCAATTGGATATCTCTTCAGGCGCAATGCAGTTGAGCAGTGAGCTGGCACTGACCCCGGAAGGTTGGCCGGAACGGTTTGGCCTTTACGGCGAGATCAGAACAGATGCGCCTGTACGGTTGCCAATCACTGGCCCCGCCACGACGCTGAATTCAGCCGAGTTTACCGCCAGCTATGATATCGGCCAGAGCGAGGCATGGACCACCACAATGCAGATTCACGGGTTTGAACGTGATGGGTTGTCGGTGGCTGGCGCGCAAATTATTGGCTCGGGCAATATTGGCACGCGGCCCTTGCGTCAGGTCAGCGCTGATCTGTTCTTTGATGCCTCAGGGATAGATCACACAAACGCCGCCTTTGCGCAGGCCCTTGGGCCACAAGCCAACGGCCAGCTGGTGCTGGATTGGAAGCCCGATACACCGCTTGCCATATCAAATATCCTGCTGCACTCGGGCACAACAACGCTGCGCGCACGTGGGACGGTCGATGGGTTGGACACAGGGCTTGTCACCAAAGGCGAGGCCACGCTTGTCACCAATGATCTGGCCCGTTTCCAAAAGCTGGCCGACCGGCGTATCAGCGGTACGGCCAAAATACAGGTGATTGGCGAGATTGCCCCTTTGAGCGGGGCATTTGATGCGAGGGTGCGCGCCATCACCCAAGAATTGCAAGTGGATGAGCCGCAGATTGACCCTGTTCTCAAGGGGCAAAGCACGCTGGAAGTTGACATCGCCCGCACCACCGAGGGCACAAAGCTGCGCCATTTGGACATTCACAATGATGCTGTGTCGGCCAAGGCCTCGGGCCAATTGAATGCAGATGCGGGTCAGTTGGAGATGCTGGCCGAACTGAGCGACATTGCCCTGATTGAGCCGCGTTTAAGCGGACCGGCCCGCATCGACAGCGCCTTTGGCTGGCAGCGCGGGTCAGGTGTGAGCGTATCGCGGTTGCAGGCAACTGTGGCCGAGGCGAGGATCTCGGCCAAGGGCACATTGGCCCCCTCAAAACCGGGCTTGCCAGTTGCCGGTGAACTTACAATGGCGGCGCAGGATTTATCGCGGTTCTCCAAATTGGCGGGCAAGCCAATGGCCGGCACAATCACCCTTGATCTAAGTGGCTCGGGCCTTGTCCGCAAAAACCAATGGGATGTGGAGGGCACGCTAAAGGGGTTTGCTTTCCGCTCGGGGGTGGCCGAGCTGGACAGATTGGTCGCCGGATCACTTGAGGCTGTGTTTTCGGGTGCTGTGGGGGGGGATGTGCCAGACCTGCGGTATCTCAAACTGACCTCACCGCGCCTGTTGGTCAATGCCTCGGGCGATGGGCCGGGGGCACCAGTGGCGGTGTCCGGGCGGCTGTCTGATCTGGGTATCCTTGCCCCCGGTTTTGACGGCCCCGCCACCGCCCGCGGGACGTTGACACCGCGCGATGCACAGGCCGGTCAGCTGGGCGTTGTGCTTGATGCCACTGGGCCCGGCGGGACCAGCGCGCAGATCACCGGCGAGGTCTATGACCACGCTCAGCGTCTGGCTTTGACCATGGTGGGAGAGGCCCCACTGGGATTGGTCAACCGTTTCATCAAACCCCGGTCGGTGCAGGGGCTGGCACGGTTCGATCTGCGGGCGGACGGCCCGCCAAAGCTGTCGTCGTTGTCAGGCACTATGACATTTGAAGGCGCGCGCGCGTCACTGCCAACCCTGAATTACGCCCTGAGCAATCTGTCCGGCAACGCTCAGTTGGCGGCAGGTCGCGCCGAGGTTTCTGTGACGGGTGATGCCGGCACAGGCGGTCAGTTCCTGATCACCGGGCCGGTGCAGTTGGCCAAGTCATTTCCGGGCAACCTGGCTGTTACGTTGACAAATCTGGGGTTGTTTGACCCGACGCTGTATCAAACCACGGTGAACGGCACGCTGAATATCGCGGGCAATCTGGTGGGTGGCGCGCGAGTGGACGGTGTTTTGGCCCTTGGCCCATCCGAATTGCGCGTGCCCTCGGGCAGTGGCTCGATCGTGGGCACCTTGCCTGACATCACACATTTGTATGAACCCACAGCAGTGCGTACCACCCGCGACCGCGCCGGGTTGATTGAAACCATGAAGGCCAGCCCGGCCATCTATCCTATCGACATCACCATCAATGCGCCCCGGCGGATATTTGTGCGGGGTCGTGGGCTTGATGCCGAATTGGGTGGCAGTCTGCGCGTGACTGGCACCACCGCTGACATGCGCCCCGCAGGCGTGTTTGAGTTGATCCGCGGGCGGCTTGATATTTTGGGGAAGCGGCTGGAGCTGACCGACGGGTTGATTGACCTGCGCGGTGCATTTGATCCATATCTGCGTTTTGTGGCCGAGACCACGGCGGATGATGTGCTGGTCATGGTGATCATTGAGGGCCTTGCCAGCGCGCCCAATGTCATCTTCCAATCCAGCCCGGACCTGCCACAGGAGGAGGTTGTCGCGCGCCTGTTGTTTGGCCGCGATCTGGGGTCAATGTCGGCATTTCAGGCCGCACAGCTGGTGTCGGCTGTGGCCACGTTGTCGGGGCAGTATACGGGTGGCATCACCGGGCGGCTGCGTGACAGTCTGGGTCTGTCTGATCTGGATATCACCACCACCGATGAAGGCGCCACGCAGTTCAAGGTGGGTGCCTATATTTCCAAGAATGTCTATTCCGAAGTGAGCGCGGACAGTGAAGGCAATCAGGAGATCAACCTCAACCTCGATGTCTCCAAACATGTGACCCTCAAGGGCAGCGTCAGCAATGACGGCAACACCGGGGTCGGGGTGTTCTTTGAGAAGGATTATTGAGGCGTTGGTTGCTGGCCAGATGTTTGACCCAGAGCACCGGGGCGCTTTCTGGCTTTAGACTGACAGTGTTGCGGCCACGGCCCGTTGCCAGCGCGCATATTTAGCATCACGCACATCAGCCTGCATTCCCGGCTCAAACCGGCGATCACGGTGCCATTCACGGGCAAACTCATCCATTGCGGGGTACATCCCCACCTGCATCCCTGCCAACCATGCAGCGCCCAGCGCTGTGGTTTCCAATACGGTGGGCCGATCCACCGGCGCGCCGATGACGTCGGCCAAAAATTGCATGGTCCAGTCCGATGCACTCATCCCGCCATCAACCCGTAAGACGGCCTCGCCTCCGCCGCCGTGCCAATCAGCGCGCATCGCTTCAAGCAGGTCACGGGTTTGAAACCCCACGCTTTGCAACGCGGCGCGTGACATTTCGTTTGCGCCTGTCGCGCGGGTCAGACCATAGACAGCGCCGCGGCACTCCGCATTCCAATAAGGTGCCCCCAAGCCGGTAAAGGCCGGAACAATGATCACATCCTGCCCGTCATCCGCCGCAGCGGCGTTGGCCTGCGTATCCTTGGCATCCGCAATGATCTTTAGCCCATCGCGCAGCCATTGCACCACCGCCCCCGCCACAAAGATCGAGCCTTCAAGCGCATAGGTCGGCACCCCATCCAGCTGATAGGCAATCGTGGTCAGAAGCCGGTTTTGCGAAACAACCGGAGTTTCGCCAGTGTTCAGCAAGGCAAAACATCCGGTGCCATAGGTAGATTTCATCATGCCGGGTTGAAAACACGCCTGCCCCACGGTGGCAGCCTGCTGATCACCCGCAACGCCGCGAATGGGGATGGATTTGCCCAACAGATCAGCATCCGTTTCGCCAAAATCAGCGGCACAATCACGCACTTTGGGTAGCATCTGCATCGGCACATTCAGCAAATCACACATGCGGCGGCTCCAACGCCCGTCACGAATGTCATACAGCATCGTACGCGAGGCATTGGTGGCATCCGTGGCATGCACTCGCCCGCCCGTCAGCCGCCAAATCAGATAGCTGTCTACTGTTCCAAACAGCAGCTCGCCTGCCTCGGCACGCGCCCGCGCACCCGCCACATTGTCCAGAATCCAAGCCAGCTTTGTGCCTGAGAAATAGGGATCCAGCAGCAGGCCTGTGCGTTCGGCCACCATCGCCTCGTGGCCTGCTTCACGCAGGGAGCGGCAGGTTTCGGCGGTGCGGCGGTCTTGCCAGACGATGGCGTTGTGGATCGCCTTGCCGGTGGATTTGTCCCAAACAACAGTGGTTTCGCGCTGATTGGTGATGCCAATGGCCGCAATCTGAGCATCTGGAATTTGCGCCATCGCCTTGCGGCAGGTGGCCAATGTGGTTGCCCATAAATCCTCAGGATCATGTTCAACCCACCCAGATTGCGGAAAGTGCTGGGGAAACTCCTGCTGGGCGGTTGTTGCCACCTGCATCGCCCCATCAAACAGGATCGCCCGCGAGGAAGTCGTGCCCTGATCTATCGCCAGAATGTAACCCATCGCCATTCGTCCTTATGTTTGGAGTTGCGCGCTATCTTTGTGCGCCGCCATCCATTCGTCCAGCGCCGAAATGTCAGCTTGGCTTAACCGCAGCCCCAGTTTGCTGCGCCGCCAGACGATATCCTCGGCTGTGCGGGCATATTCATGCGTCATTAGCCAGATGACTTCGCGTTCTGTCAGGGTGGCACCAAAATCACGGCCCAGATCGGCAGTATCCTTGGCCTTTTGCAACATCAATGCGGCATCCGTGCCATAGGCCCGGATCAGCCTTTGTGCCCAGCGCCCGCTCAGAAAGGGATAATCAGCGCGTAGATTTGCCGTCAGGTCAGCCACACCATCAACCGGGAAATCACCGCCCGGCATGGCGACACCGGCGGTCCAGTCGCCACTCAGGTCGGGGAAATCCTGCGCAATCTTTTCCAAAGCACTTTCCGCCAGCCGCCGGTAGGTGGTGATTTTGCCGCCAAACACATGCAAGGCAGGCGCCCCCATCGAGGTGTCACGCACCAGCGTATAGTCACGCGTCGCGGCTGTGGCACTGCCTGAGCCATCCTCAAAAAGTGGGCGAACCCCGGAATAGGTCCAGACCACATCTTCATCTGTAATGGGCTGTTTGAAATAGGTTGAGGCGAAGTTGATCAGATACGCCTGTTCCTCGGGCGTGCACACTGGGCGTGTTTCAGGATCAGGGTGGTCCATATCGGTGGTGCCGATCAGGGTGTAATCTGTCTCATAGGGAATGGCAAAGATGATGCGCCCATCGGTGCCTTGAAAGAAATAGCATTTGCCGTGATCAAACAATTGCCGTGTCACAATATGGCTGCCACGCACCAGTCGCACCTTGGCGTTACTGTTGGCCCCTATCTTTGAGCCGATCACATCACTGACCCAAGGCCCACCAGCATTGACCAGTGATCTGGCGCGGATCATATCTGTCTCACCTGATGACAGATCATGCAGTGTCACCTCCCAAATGCCATCAACAACACGGGCTGATGTCACCTCGGTCCGGGTGAGGATTTTCGCACCACGCGCCTGCGCATCGCGGGCGTTCAACACCACAAGGCGCGCATCCTCGACCCAACAATCGGAATATTCATAGGCACGTTTGAACCGATCGTTCAGCGGTGCGCCTTCGGGGGCTGTGGTGAGATCCAGGACCTTGGTGCCCGGCAGGATTTTGCGCCCGCCCAGATTGTCATACATGAACAAACCAATGCGGATCATCCAGGCCGGGCGGCGGCCTTTCATCCATGGCATCACCTTGCCCAACAGGCGTGACAGAGGCGTCTGCCCGTCAAACCGCATGTCTTTTGCATAGGGCAGCACAAAGCGCATCGGCCAACTGATATGGGGCATGGCACGCAGCAGGGTTTCGCGCTCAATCAGCGCTTCACGCACCAATCGGACTTCAAAATATTCCAGATAACGCAGCCCGCCGTGAAACAGCTTGGTAGAGCTCGACGACGTGCCCGATGCCAGATCGCCTTTCTCGGCCAATGTGACGCTGAGCCCTCGGCCCGCTGCGTCACGCGCAATGCCACAACCGTTGATACCACCGCCGATAACAAACAAATCCCGGATGTCAGACGGATCGGATGATGACGACATGGGCAAAACCTCAGGCCTTGGGCGCGTAGGAGGCCGGGTCTACCTGATCTGGCCGTCCCGTCAAGCGCAGCGCGCTCAGCTGACGTGGCGCTTGGGCGATCACAGCGCCGTGGCGGATCACCGCCAGTCGCGTGGGGCGCAGCCGTATTGCCTCGGTCGTGTCGCGGGCTTGCAGCAGCACCATGTTGGCCTGGCTGCCTTTGGTCAGCCCATACCCTTCAAGACCCATGATATGGGCCGAATTTGCCGTGACCGCATCAAAGCACCACGCCATGTCCTTGCGGCTGCACAGCTGACCAACGTGCAGCCCCATAAAGGCGATATCCAGCATGTCGGCCTTGCCCAGCGAATACCACGGATCCATCACACAATCCGAACCAAACCCGATGGTGATGCCTGCATCACGCAATTCGCGCACGCGGGTCATGCCCCGGCGTTTGGGATAGCTGTCATGTTTGCCCTGGATCATGATGTTGATCGCTGGATTGGGGATGGCATGAATACCCGCCTCAACCATCAGTGGGATCAGCTTTGAAACATAGTAGTTGTCCATCGAATGCATCGACGTGAGGTGCGATCCGGCCACCCGCCCCTGCAACCCCAATCGTTGGGTTTCATAGGCCAGCGTTTCAATATGGCGGCTCATCGGGTCATCGCTTTCGTCGCAATGCATATCCACCCGCAGACCACGATCTGCGGCGATCTCACAGAGTTGGCGCACCGAGGCCGCACCATCCGCCATGGTGCGTTCAAAATGCGGGATGCCGCCCACCACATCGACCCCCATATCAAGGGCGCGAAGGGTGTTTTGCATCGCACTCGGGTCGCGCAACACGCCGTCTTGTGGAAAGGCCACCAGTTGCAGATCAAGGTAGTCTTTCACCTGAGAGCGCACCTCCAGCAGCGCCTCGACGCCTTTCAGTTCATCATCGCAGGTGTCCACATGGCTGCGGATCGCGCCAATGCCCTGAGCCACGGCCAGATCACAATACCGCAGGGCACGCTCAACAATTTCGTCTACCGATTGCAGCGGTTTCAGCTCGCCCCAAAGGGCGATGCCTTCCAGCAGGGTGCCTGACACATTCATACGCGGGCGGCCCAGTGACAGGGTGGCGTCCATATGAAAATGCGGATCCACGAAGGGCGGCGAAACAAGATAACCACCGGCGTCGATCACCTCTTTCGCCTCGGCGGTGATGCCTGTTTCAACGGCTTCAATGACACCATCACGGCAGGCAATATCTACTCCCGTGCGCCCATCAGGCAGCGTGGCATTGCGAAGGATCAGATCGAACATGGGCAGGCCTTTCTCAGCGCTGGCCTTTGAACCATGGGGTCAGCAATGCCCTTGGATAATCCGCACTGCGCGCTGCAATCACAAGGGCAATAATCGACAGAATATAGGGCGCCATCAGGAACACCTGACCGGGCACCAACGCGCCCACTTCGGTTTGCAGGCGCACTTGCAGGGCGTCGAATGCCCCAAATAGCAACGCGCCCAACAGGGCCTTGCCCGGCTTCCAGCTGGCAAAGATCACCAAGGCAATACAAATCCAGCCACGCCCGTTGACCATGCCAAAGAAGAAGGCATCAAAAGCCGACATTGTCAGAAATGCCCCCCCCAGCGCCATCAACGCCGAGCCCGCCACAACAGACCCCATGCGCAGCGCATAGACCGACAGCCCTTGGGCATCAACGCTGTCGGGGTTGTCACCCACCGCCTGAATGGCCACGCCCAAGGCGGTGCGCTTCATGACATACCAGACGAGGCCAACACATACGAAGGCCAGCCACGTCATGGCGGTTTGCTGAAACAGGACCGGGCCAACGAAAGGCAGATCAGACAAGATAGGAATATCCAGCGCCCTGAACGGCTCGATCCGAGGCGGAGAGGACACATTGGGCAGAGCGGTGCGATAGGCGAAATAGCTGACAGATGTGGCAAACATCGTCACACCAAGCCCCGACACATGCTGTGACAGGCCCAAGGGCACTGTCAGGATCGCGTGGATCAGGCCAAAGAACGCCCCTGCCCCCGCAGCCACCAACACGCCGCCCCACAAGCCAGCGCCCAGCCAGACAGCCATCCAGCCCGCCATGGCACCGGCCACAAAAATACCTTCGATACCAAGGTTCAACACACCTGATTTTTCGCACAACAACGCGCCCAACACGCCGAATATCAATGGCGTGGCGATGCGCAGACTTGCCGCCCAAAAGCTCTCGCTGACAAGAATTAGCAGGATATGCATCATGAGGCCTGCTCCTGTACGGGGCGCACACGGGTGATGCGGTAGTGCGCGAAGAAGCCGCCGACCAGCACACACAAAAGCGACATGGCGACCACAAGGT
>DFBW01000171.1:0-16902 GCA_002366775.1 Roseovarius sp. UBA3070
CTGGAAACCGATGAACTTTCATCCGGGTGCGCGCTGCTTTATGGGCAATACAAGATTGAGCGCCACCTGATCGACGGTGGATTTGGCATGACCTATCTGGCCCGCGACAGCTTGGACCGAATGGTCGTTATCAAAGAGTGTTTTCCCAGCACCATCTGCCGCCGGGTCGATGGAGAAGTGCGCCCGCGTAAGCTGGCGTATCAGGAACAGTATCAAAGCGTGATCCGCAATTTCCTGCGTGAAGCCTTGCGCCTGGCCCGATTTGAGCACGCCAATATCGTCAAGGTTCATCAGGTGTTTCAAGAAAACAACACCGCCTATATCGCCATGGATTATGTCGATGGCATGGATCTTTTATCCATGTTGGATCTGGATCCGGGGCGGTTGGCAGATACGCTGGTTCACAAGCTGTTGAGCGATACATTGAATGCGCTGGGCTATGTGCACGAGTTTGGCATGTTGCACCGAGACATTTCGCCAGACAACCTGCTGCTGGACAAAGATGACAACCTGACCCTGATTGATTTTGGTGCTGCGCGTGAAGATGCGCGCCGCCAGACGCGCGCCTTGTCTTCGGTGCTGTCGGTGAAAGACGGGTATTCTCCGCATGAGTTTTACTACACGGATGGCTCGCAAGATCCGTCCAGTGATATCTATTCTGTGGGTGCGACTTTCTATCACCTGATCACCGGCAAAGCGCCGCCCGATTGCCAGAAACGCTTGGCGGCGATCAGCTCGGGGCAGCCAGATCCGTGCAAATTGTTGGTCAAAGGGGCCTGGTCGTTTGACCGGGTGTTCCTGGCTGCAATCGACAAGGCGCTGTCGGTGTCGCAAAAAGAACGGTTCCAATGCGTGGATCATTGGCTAGATTTGCTGACCTCTTGCAAGGTTGAGGTCACGCAAGATCCCGTTGCATCCGCACTGGTGATTGACAGGGATCACGTTACCGAAGCTCAAGCTGTGGCGACAGTTGAGCTGGAGCCAAACCTGGCGCAGGTGATCTCGTCATTGGTTCAGGATACCAACAACAATCTTGAACAGGGTCAGCCTGCAACAACCAGACCGCTAACCGAGAACGTAGAAGGCACTTCGGGCGATGCTCCGTTGGTCGATATGTTCGGAAGCCCGATCAAAGACTTGCAAGCGTGGCAACGCGAGCAAGACAAAGCCATCAAACGTAGCTGCGCCAAAGAGGGCGCTGCTAAAGAGGGCACAGACAGCGAACATGATGCAGAGGAGTCAGGCTTTGGCCTGTCGCGCGTGTTCAGATCATTATCAAAGCTACGTCGCCGCGCGCCGAGCATGGCTGAGACCTGAAAGGACCTAACATGAGATTTATCCGTGATATTATCGGCGAGAAGCGTCAGATGAATGGGCACGCCAATGGCACAGACCTGACCAATGGGACCAATGGCATTGTTGCCGAAGAAATCCTGACCCATTTGGATGCAAAGCCAGAAGCATCGGCACCAGACGTAGCGGCCATGGCGACAGATTTGCCCGATACCGAGGCTGAAAATCGCATTGATACGCCGCCAGCGGTCGAGGCCCCTATGGTAGACCCAATGGGCGCCTCTGGGGAAATCTCTGCGCCAGAGCAGAAAATGCCAGAAGCTTCGCAAGAGATTGCGCCGCAAACCGCAGATGAACCAAAACCCATGAAGCTGGTACTTGGTGATGCCGTGCGCGCTGCTATGGCCGAGACACCACCCGAGAATACAGCCCCGCAGGATGCAACGGTCGACGCCATTGATGTGATCCTGACCGGTGCCGCTGTGCCCGAGGCCACGGCCTCGCGTGCCGCAGAGCCGGCTTCGATGCCGCCCGAGCCGGTGATCGAGCCCGATATGGCAAGATTGATGCGTGAATTGTCGGCGCAAAGTGAAACCGACGCCCTCAGTGTGGATTCCAGTGAGGCCGCACCTGTGCCGCAGGCCGCCACCGTGGCCCCCGCGCAACCTTTGCAACGACCCGTTGCACCGGTTTCCTCCGTTGCCCACACCCCAACAGAAATGCCCGCGCCTTCACCGGCGGCTATGCCAGAGCCGGTTGCCGCCTCGCCCATGGACATGCCGCAACCCGCACTTGGGCGCGCTTCTGGTCGTCAGGGACGTGTGAAAACCCGGCTTTTGGGGTTCAACATTGGTCAGGAGACCGAGAGCGATCCGATCGCCGATCAGGCCGAGGCCACCGCTGCCCCATACACTCAATTCCCTGTGGGGTGGCTGATTGTCACCGATGGTCCGGGACGTGGCAGCGCGTTCACTTTGTTTAATGGCGTCAGCAAGATCGGCCGTGGCAAAGACCAGACAGTTCCCCTGGATTTTGGCGACAACAGCATTTCGCGCGAAAACCACGCGGCTCTGGCCTATGATCCTGCGCAGAAGAGCTTTTTCATTGGTCATGGCGGCAAGGCAAATCTTGTTCGGCGCAATGACCGCCCGGTTCTGAGCACCGAAGAGCTGACCCCCGGAGATCACATCACCATAGGCGAGACAACCTTGCGGTTTGTCGCCCTGTGTGGCCAGGACTTTAGCTGGGATGCAAAGTAATCAGATGCCCGGGCTCGTAAACGCCACAACAGACCTTCTGTTTGACGCCTCTATGGCCATTGATTTGGGCCAGCGTGAGCGGCAGGAAGACGCGGTTGTCTCTGACTTTTCCGCAGGCCAGCCCTTTGGCTTTGCGGTCTTGGCGGATGGCATGGGCGGTCATGCGGCCGGTGATGTGGCCAGCAAGATTGCGGTTACCGAAGTGTTCAGTGAACTCAAGCTGCAATCGGGCGATCCTGAGCAGCTAGAGCCACATGTCTGCAAAGTGTTGCGCCGTGCGGCGATCAGTGCAAACAAATGCATCGGGTTGTATTCCAGCCAATGCCCCGAGGCCTATGGGATGGGGGCCACCTTGTTGGCGCCAGTGTTCATTGAGGACCGGCTGTATTGGCTGTCAGTTGGCGACAGCCCTTTTTATCTGTTTCGAAACGGAGAATTGAGCCGCCTGAACGAGAACCATGCGCTGATTTCACAGATCGAATATCTGGTCTCAAAAGGGTTGATGAGCCAGGAAGAAGCCCTGAACCACCCTGACCAGAATTGTTTGACGTCCGTGCTGATTGGCACCGAAATTTCGCAGGTGGATTGCCGCACCGTACCCATGCGTATGCTGCCGGGTGACATCCTTCTGGCGGCCAGCGATGGCTTGCAATTTCTGAGCGAAGATCAAATCGCCAGCGTGCTACGCTTTGCTCAGAAACGCTCGGCCGAAGATATTACCGCGGCCCTGATGAAAGAGGTTCGCAAGCTGGACGATCCTTATCAAGATAATGTTTCACTGTGTGTTGTCAAAGTGTTGCACCGCAATGCACCCCGCCTGCCGGTGGCTGAAGACACGACTGAGACACATGAAAAGAGCTTTGAAACTGGCTCTGTCACGATCCTCGCACGGGTGACCCGCAAGATAAAAGCAAACGGGTCATGACGACCTTGGGAGAAAACCAGTGATCAGCGCGACCAAAATCAACCCCGTGGTTGACCGCCTCAACTCGGTTCTGGATCAAGGCGATATTCCTGCGCCATATGATCGTTGGGGCGCGCGTTTGTTGGCGCATCTTACAAAGCCGGTTCAGGTGGTTGTGACTGGCTTGGCGGGTAGCGGCAAATCGGCCCTGATTGAAATGATGTCGGCGCAGCCGGTGATCGGCCAAAGCCCAAGCATGCCAGTCACCGAACTGGCTTATGGTCATTCACTTCGGGCGCTGTATGAGAGGGCGGATGGATCTGTTACCGAAATGGCGGGGTTTTTAAAAGATTGCATACCCCCAGAGGATGCAATCCGCGCCCGCCAAGAACTGCCCGACACCGGGCTGATCGGGCAGAGTTACGTTGAAATTGGCCTGAGAGGTAGCCTGTCGCACATGCAGATGACGCTGGAGGCCGCATGTGCGCGTGCTGACATTGTGATCTGGTGTAGCCAGGAATTTAATGAAGAAGAACAACAGCTTTGGTTCAATGTGCCAGATCACCTCAAAGATCACAGCATGTTGGTGCTGACCATGGCCGACCGCCAGTTGATGCGTGGCGTGTTGCCAGAAACGATTGCACGGTTAAGCCCGATTGTGGCTGATGAATTTCTGGGCCTGTACCCGGTGGCCACCATTCAGGGTATCACTGCTCAAACCTCGGGCGAGACAATCAATCAGTCCCTTTGGGCGTCTTGTGGTGGCCGGCCTTTGGTGGACCTGGTGCAAAAACAGGTCAAGCAGGGGCGCAGTGCCGATATCGACCGGGCCCGGGTGTTTATGGACCGCCTGGCGTTGCGCGCCAATCAATTTGTGCAGGCAGATGACCTGTCATCACCGACTGCGTTGGCCCCGATTGAACCGCAACAGGCTAAGACACCTGATCTGGGCGCGGATGCGCAAACGCTTGAACTGTTGTCCGAGGCGGTTGACCTGCTGCAACAACAGGCCGGGATCATGTTGGACACTGTGGACAGCTCTGATGATCTGGATCCAGACGCCATCCTGGAGGGTTGCACCGAGGCGTTTGCCTCACTTGCTGAGCTTCTTGAGATCCCAAGTGCCGATGACCCGGCGGCCTGTGCCATGCGTGAAGATGTGCAGGAAGGTGAAGAAATGCTGATGCTGTTCCAGTTGGAACGGGGCGAAGACGCGGCTTTGGATGCTGTGACCCTGCTGTTGCAGATGCGCAAGGAACTGATCGACAAAGTGGCGGGGTAGTCCGCTTCAAACTTCAAGCTTTCCCCCCACCCGCGTCCTATTCTTACCACAATTGGTTGCCATTTTCGCCTTGAGTACGAGTGCGAATTGACTGGTTGTTGAGATTTTCGATGCGGGTGATGCCCGTTCTGCTATGCAAATGACACCGGATGCCTGATGAATATTGAAGCCAAATTTGATCCGTCTGCTGACCTGCCGGCTGAAATCCGCACCTCAGCCAGTGCAGCTGATCTGCAAACAGGAATGGATGAGCTGAGCGCGTTCGCCGAGCAAGCCGCAGAGCTTGAATGTGCATTAGCGCAACTGTCCGAGCAGGTGGGTGAGGAATCAAAGCGCTCGGTTGAAAAGCTGCAAACACAATTGGCGGCGTTTGAGCCTTGTGTGACCATTCTGGGGCAGGTCAAGGCGGGCAAAACCGCGTTGATCAACGCCATGGCCGGCTGGGCAGATTTGTTGCCCTCAGATGTGAACCCGTGGACATCCGTGGTAACATCTTTGCACCTGACACCTGCAAATAAGCGTGCTGAAACCGGCGCCAAGTTTGAGTTCATGACAGAAGATGAATGGGACCGGCTGACCACCAAAGGTGGGCGTATCGGCGAATTGGCCGGGCGCGCAGGCGCCGACAGCGAGCTGCAAAAAATCCGTGACCAAATCCATTCCATGCGCGAGAAATCCCGCACCCGATTGGGGCGGAACTTTGAGCTGTTGATGGGGCAGACCCATGAATTTGGCTATTTTGATAAGAACCTGCTGGAACGCTACATTTGCCTTGGTGATGATTTTGATCTGCCCGAACATGATCCAAACGCCGAGGAACAAGGCCGGTTTGCTGATATCACACGCTCAGCCGAGCTGTATCTGAATTGCCATACGGTGCCGTTTCGTATGTGTCTACGGGATACGCCAGGGGTGAATGATACCTTCATGATGCGCGAAATGGTGACGATCAAAGCCGTGCGTGACAGCCGTATCTGCATGGTTGTCCTGTCGGCCGGGCAGGCGCTTACCTCGGTTGATATGGCGCTTATCCGCATGATTTCAAACCTGAAATCACGCGAGGTGATCATCTTTGTGAACCGCGTTGATGAGCTCTCTGATCCCGCCAATCAAATGGTCGAGATTGAGACAAGCATCCGCCAGACCCTCAAGGATCATGACGGCCCACAAGAGGCACAGATCATTTTTGGCAGTGCCTATTGGGCCAACAAAGTGCTTAACGGTGAATTGCATAACATGCATGAGGCCAGCGCCGACGCGCTGCTGGACATCACCCAAGCCGTTCTGGGATCCACGAATATTGAGCAATCTCCCTCCTCATTGGTGTGGGAAATGTCGGGCATGCCGCGGCTGATGCGTGCTTTGTCTGGTCAGATCGTCACCAGTCTGGGCGCTCCTTGCCTGCGCAAGATTGCCGGGTCGGCTCTGGCAATCGCCACCTCGCAGAAAGCTGCGCAATCGGTGATGATTGAGGGCAGCGATTTTACCTCGGACATCAACATGCATGATTTGCGTGCTGAATTTGAGAACATCGCGGAGGCCGCGCTGGCCGGGTTTGAGGCTGATATCAAAGGTATTTTCGCACAATACCATCAACGCGCCGACCGGGCGCATACCAATTTTGTTGAGCGGGCCACGCATTCTTTGCTGGGTCATCTGGAGCAATATGGCGATGAGCACGTCTGGGAATATGATCCTGCCGGGCTGCGCATGTTGCTGAGGTCGGCCTATTCCAAAATGGGGGCACAGGCGCGTAAAACGGCTGAGGCCAGGTATGAAGCAGCCGTCAACGACGTGGCGCATTTGCTGTATCGTGGGTTTGGCCCTGCGGTTGAAGGTATTCAGATTGCGGTGCCCGGAGTGCCCCAAATCCCGTCGCCGGTTGCGTTGGGCCAAACCATTGCGTTGGATTTCAATGACAGCTGGTGGGCGATGTGGTGGCGCCGGACCCGTGGCTACAAAGCCTTCGCCAAGCAATTCCGCGAGTTGATCAGCTCGGAAACTGCTGATTTCATGGTTCAAATGAAGGACGTGCAAACGGCTGATATCCAACATGATTTTATCGAAGAGCTGCGTGGTTTTCTGAGCGAACAGAAAAGCATCCTGCTGGATCTGAGCTCTGGCGTGCATCGCGCAAAAGGGGCTTCTGGTCTGTTCTGCGACGCAGATGAGGCCAAACAAAACGAGAGGCTTGAGGCGACACTTGCTGCGCTCAACCGCTTTGCCGCATGATTGAGGAGACGAATGTGAATACCGCAGATAACTGCCTGGGGCCTGCCCCGCGAAAGACCCGCCTTGCCCTTATGGGAGAGTTCAGCGCAGGCAAGAGCACATTGTCCAAGCTGTTTTTGGGGGACGCACCCTTGCCGGTTCGGGTGACTGCGACGCGCCTCCCGCCGATCTGGATCAGCCAGGGTGAGGAACATGCGATTGCCGTTGGGCATGATGGGACAGAAACACCGGTTGAAATTGATGATCTGGTGGATGTGCGCATTGAAGATACACGGCTGATCCGGCTGTTTAACCCCTCAGAAACACTGGAAATTTGTGACCTGATTGATATGCCCGGCATTTCTGATCCGAACATGTCGTCGGATGTCTGGCTGTCGGTCATGGACAGCGTGGACAGTGTTGTCTGGTGTACCCAGGCGACACAGGCCTGGCGTCAGTCCGAGGCTGCTGTCTGGGAACAGATTTCGCATCGCACCAATGGGGATAACATCCTGCTGATTACGCAGATGGATAAAATTCGTGCCGAGCGTGACGTGGAACGTGTGTTGACCCGCGTGCGCAAAGAAACCGACGGGCTGTTCAAGGCGGTCTATCCGCTGTCGATCCTCAAAGCGATAGAGGCCGGTGACGATGAGGCCAAATGGCAAGAGAGCGGCGCATCCGAGTTTGTTGAGCATCTGGTTGAACTTCTGTTGAATCCGGCAGAAACACCCGCGCCCGTTGTCGAGCCTGAGATTGCCGCACCCCAAGCCACCCCGCCAGAGCCAGAAGACACCGCGATGGCCGCTGCTGAAGGCCAAACAGTTGACGCCGCACCGATGAACTATGGCGCCTCCAGTGTGATCCCCAAACGCGTTCGTGTGCTGACTGAGATGCGCGGGCGCACCATGCGCCCCAGCAACATGGATATCGCCAACCTGTAATGACTGGTCAAAATGTGTGAACGAAACGCTCAAACGACACGTCCGGCGCCAGGCGACTGGCCCCAAAGGTGTGTCCAATGAGCATTTCAGAACGCCTGGACACCATGCGAGGCAATATACCGGGGTGTTCTCTGGTTTCATTCGGTGATCTGACAACCGGTTTGGCGCTGCGCACAAGTGCGGGGTACGCCCATAAGCAGGACTATCTTGAAGACATTTTGCAACAGGCCGCACTGAACTTTGCCGTGTCCGACGCACTGTCGGCTGAGGGCGGCAGCGCGGGGCCGCAGGGCCATTCGGTGATCGTGGCCACACCTGATGAGGTGCGTATTTTCATTCGGTCGGAAAAATGCGTGTCGGATGTGATTTGTTGCGTGTGTGATGACGCGCAATCGGTGGGGCAGGTGGCTGCATCGGCGCATCAGTTGTTTCACGATATGGTAGGGGGTGCCTGATGGCCAATCCTGCTGAGACCAGACAATCAAGCCCATCGAGTACGGCGCATCAATTGCGCAGCTTGTTGGTGCGTTTGGCGGCTGATCCCGGCGATTCGTACGCGAAAGAACAGCCTGCGGCGGGTCTTTTGTCTGCTTTGGTCCGTGAAATTGACGAAGTTATTTTGCCTCGGGAAATTCTGTTGTTGTCTGATGGTCGGATCGTTGCCACGGTGATTGCATCAAATCGCAGGTTGGTGGATTTACGCATAAGCGACGTGTCTATGCCGCCAATAGAAGGTTCGCCGGATGATGTGGCGCGCAGTTATGCCCAGGCGATCAGCGCCATCCAAGAAAGGGCAGGGTCAGTTACATTGCAGCGCGGGGGGCGCGCCGCGCAATCGACCACCTCCAGTTCTGCGTGTTCGGCACAACGCCTGTCTGACATTGCTCAAACTCTGGGCCAGCAAAACCTGATTGAAAAGTTCTTGAACCTGTCACAGGCCCAGGCTTTGGGCTGGGTTTGGCACCAAACAGCGCAGGCAGGCCAGCGCCAGGGCGGGGCTGAGGAGGTTGTCAGCGCGCTTGAGCGGCTTGGGGTGTTGCGCAGTGAAATACAAAGCTCAAAACGGGTGTCACGCCAGTTGGATCATGCAAAGCCTAGTTGTACGGCGCTTTTTCTGGCGCCTGATATGATGGCGATCATCGCCACTGATCACGAAGACACGTTGATGATGGCCATCCCCCAAGACAAGGTCTTGAGCGTGATGAGCGGCTGGGAAGCGTGTTGCAAGTAGGGTGATGAAGATCAGAGGAACTCGGGGAAATCTTGCGCTTCAACTCACGCAACGTGAAATTATACATGCATAACATGTAATCCCATATATAGCGCATCGCTCAGCGTGCGGAAGATTTGATGATATTATGTGAGTTCAGGCAAAGATTTGTGACCTGAAGTCCGCAAAATCAGCTATTTCTGTATAAAATTCTTGGAAAGCAGTTAATGCTAGACTTCCCAAAATGAAACAAGTCATAATTGTGTTGTAATTGGGGCAACACAGCGATCGACTATGAACCGGACTTGGGCGCCACCTCGCGCAGCGTCAGATACCAAGGCTAAACCGAACCTCACCAACCTGTTGGCTGGCGGTTCGCGAACGGGTCTGTCGCAGCCAGTGGCGCGCCACAGCAAACGCAAAGAGCGCAGCGAGGTTAATGCATCTGATCAAATCAGGGCGGTGACACTGTCGTTTCGCAACATGCATGAATATGGGGATCTACTGCCAGTTTATCTCGAAGCCAGAAAAGAGATTTTCCGGGATCAACTGGACTGGGACGTATCAGAATCTGACGGGATGGAGTTTGATCAATACGACACGCCCGCGTGCCGCTGGATCGTGCTGCATCGGTTTGGCCAGGTGTTGGGCGGAGTGCGCATGATGCCAACGACCGCCAAATGCGGGATCTACAGCTATATGATCCGGGATGCTCAGATTGGTCTTCTTGCCGATATTCCGACCGATGTTTTGTTTTTTGAAGCCCCTGTCGAACACAGCGTCTGGGAGGCCACCCGGTTCTTCATTACCGATGCCGTGCCAGCCCAGCAACGCCTTGAGGTGCAGGGGCAATTGTTCAAATCTATGAGCCAGACAGCCATGGAAAATGGTGCGACGCATGTTCTGGGCATCGTGCCTGCGATCTGGGCGCGCTGGGCTAGACGGTTGGGTGTGAACGCCGCGCCCATCGGTGCGAAGTTCTCAATTGATGGCACTTCAAGCCAGTCGGTGCTGTTCAAGGCCAGCGATTTCATCGTTTAAAACGTTTCGCGTAAAACCTGAATCGGAGGTTTTGCCCGAAACGCCCACAACCTTCATATGTCGTGCGGCGCTTAGCCTTTTCCTAGCCTTATTGTTGCACATTGTGAAACAATGCTCATGCTGTAGCGGGCACTGTTCTCAAACCCATGCTTTTTGCCTTAATCTGGCCTTAATCTGGCATGATTAGCGTTCAATTTAACGAGCTTACGCCTCAAATTGAGCACAGTTGTTAAGTATTGCTAATGTTCAAATTCGCAACAATGGCCGTGGGTTATCAGCATGTCTATTCAAGGAAATGATCGGTTTCAGCGCAAACTTGAAGATCGCGCTCATAAAAAATCCGGGTTCAAGATCTTGGTCGTCGACGACGAGCCAAGTATTCTGGAGCTTGTGAAAACCGCATTGGAAACGCTGGAGAACTACCAGGTATCGGTTGCCAGCAATGCCAATGATGCTGTGAAGTGCGTGCAAGCTGCTGATCAGCCGTTTGACTGCTTTCTTCTGGACATCCAGATGCCGGATATTGACGGGATTGAATTGCTCAAACATCTGCGCCGGGTGTCGGATTATGCCGAAACTCCTGTGCTGATGTTGACCGCGATGAGCGATCGCAAATACATTGATGCCGCCTTCCTGGAAGGGGCGACCGACTATGTGAACAAGCCCTTTGATTTCCTGGAGTTGCGCAGCCGCATTAAATGCGCGCACAGCCTGGTCAAGGCCCGCAATGAAACCAAGAAAAGCCTGCAATGCGCCAGTGATCTGCAATCTAAGCTGAGCACGCATCAACAGTTCAACTTTGAAGATCCGATCGCAGTTGAAGGTGTGGACCGGATGCTGCGCTATGTGGAATTTGACAACTATGTGGCCCAACTGGCCCGTCGCAAGCTGTTCAGCTCACAGGCGGTTTCGGTCAAACTGCAAGACGCTGGTATGTTTTACGAATTGGCCGGCAACGAGAGTTTCCGTGATGCCGTGCACGACGTGGCTTCGTGCATTCAAAGTGCGACGCTTGATATGGATGCGGTGTTTTCATACCGCGGCAGTGGCGTGTTTCTGGTAATTCTGCATGGCCGCAAGGCTGCGGATTCAATCAGAGGAACCGAAAGCCTGGGCGAGCTGATTGCCGCACAGATGCGAACGCATGTCGCAGATGATCGGGTTGAAGTTTTGGTCGGCGAGGCGGTTTCGCTGCGTTTGTTGTCCCGCGCCAATACAGCCGGAGCGCTGCAAAAGGCGGTGGATGCCGTACAGCATCTGGAGGCTGATTTGCGCAAGAATGATTATCCGCAAAGCTTCGATGTGGCCGAGGGCGAGGCAACCACGGCCAAGGGCGAAAAACGGATATATGAGCGCGTGTTGGTCGAGCTTTTTGGCGAAGAAAGCTATCTGAACTTCCGCTGAACACCACCGCTATCCCAAAATCACCTGAACGACCCGCCCGCAGTGCTGCGGTCTAATGCTGCGCTCTTGCTCAAAAGGCGTTGTATTGTTAACCATTGTTAACAAGCCGTTGTGACTGTGAGAGGGGCGGTGGCGTAAAACATGCCACTTTAGCCCGAGCGCAACGAAAATGTTGAGTTTTGGTTCCGAGTACTCTGATGGCCCGTACCATTACCCTATTCTGGGCCAAGGCCACAGGCCGTGATACACTCAAATTGCCTTAGGGCAGAACTGGGAATAGACTTGGCAATTATGAAATCAGGACCAGACGATGCGATCCCCATTGCGGCGAAATTGGCAACCAAGCCCGTGGGGCTGCTTGAGTTTGCCAAATTGGCCGGGCGCAACATGCTTGAGGTCATCCCGGTTGAAACGCTGCAAAATACCTATGTTCGCGGCCCTTTGAACATCCACTATTTTTGCGATCCCGAGATTATTACCGAATTGCTGGTGGGGGCAGGGCGCGCCTTTCCCAAGGCGAAGTTCACCAAAGATATCATCGGTTCAGCGGTGGGCAACGGGTTGATTCTGTCTGAGGGCGAGAAATGGCGCAAGCAAAGGCATCGGTATTCTCCGCTGTTTGCAGCGCGCAACCTGCCGCTCTTGTCACGACACTTTGCCGCGACCGGGTTGGATGTGGCCGCATCATTGGCAGAAAATGAAGGCCGTATAGATGTCACGCAGATGGCGCCTGCTTCAACACTGACCAATATTTCGCGGGTGATCTTTTCGGGCAACGAGGAAGTCACCGCCGAAGAAATCCGCTTGGGCCTGAAGAACTATTTTGAATATATCTCCAACATCTCGTTGTTTGACCTTATGCAGCTGCCCAAGTGGATTCCGCGCCGAAAATGGTTGCTGAGCAAACGGCCTGTCACCGATATGCGTGCCCTTGCGCGGCAGGTGATTGAAAGTCGGCGTTCAGAAAGCCGGGTCACGCCCGAGGATTTTCTGGACCTGATGATTGCGGCTGTCGAAGAGGATTATGAAGATATCGACACCACGGTTGATAATCTGCTGACATTTGTGGTTGCGGGGCATGAAACCTCGGCCAATGCACTGGCGTGGGGGTATTATTTGCTGGCGCTGTATCCGGAAATTCAGACGTTGATCCGCGAGGAAATCCGCGAAGTTTGCCCCGAAGGGCCGGTGACATTTGATGACGTGCAAAAGATGCCGCTGTTGCGCGCGCATATCAAAGAAACGTTACGCCTGTATCCTTCGGCAGCGTTTTTTGCCCGTGATGCAGCCGATGCATTGGTCATCAAGGATGTGACGATCAAAAAAGGTGATGCGCTGTTCTTTCCGGTCTATTCGCTGCATCGCAATGAAAAGCTGTGGGATGAGCCGAATCATTATCGCCCGGGGCGGTTCTTGAACATCACTTATCCGCGCGGGCAATACATTCCGTTCGGTGATGGGCCAAGGATCTGCATCGGTGCCCAATATGCCGAAACTGAGATCATGGTGCTTATTGCCAGCGTGATACGACAGATTGAGTTTTCCATGACGGATGTGCCTATTCCACGTCCGGTGCTAACCTTCACGATGCGCCCCGAAGGCCCGCTTATCCTGAATGCGCGCGCTATCTGAGCAAGCTCTCAGAAGGGCCCTTTGAACGCAGGGAAATCGGTATAAAACGTGGTGCCACTTCCCAATTGGCTTTCATAAGAGATGGTGCCGTTGTGATGCTCTACAATTTCTTTTGAAATATTCATGCCCAGCCCGCTGCCCGATGCGCGCCGCTGATCTGAGGAATCGATCTGGTTAAAACGACCAAAGACTTTATCCTCACTGCCCGCCGGAATGCCGCAGCCTGAGTCGCGCACAAAGATGCGGACCTTGCCAGCGTGGTGTTTGCATCCCACAGTCACCATCCCACCAGTGGATGAAAATTTGGCCGCATTGGATATCATATTGGCCATGACCTGCATCAGGCGCGTTTCATCGCCTTCGATCAACATTGTGGGGTCTTCAGTGTTGAGATGCTCAATCGTGACATTATGGGCCGCGGCATAGCCTGCGTTACTGTTGACCGCTTCCTCGATCAGGGCCGGGACATGCAGCACGTCCATCCGGTATTCCATTTCGCCGGCTTCGATCTTTTGCAGGTCCAACACATCGTCAATCAGAACAGACAGACGGGCAGCGTTCCGGCCTGCCATATCCAATAGTTTCTCCATCTTCTCAGGTGGCTCGCCCATGACCCCAGAGTTCAACAAATCAAGCGAGCCTTTGATTGAGGTCAGAGGCGTGCGCAATTCGTGGCTGACGGTCGAGATGAACTGGGATTTGATGATATAGGCGGCTTTGGTGCGCTCGTGCTCTTGTTTGAGCGCCTCAAGCTGTGCCAGATTCTTACGATAGAGCTTTAGAAAAATAATCGAACAATCGGTTAAAAAATACATCACAAAGATGATGGTGAAGAAGTGTAACCAAAGATTAGAATCAAGACTTGGCCGCACGATCCAGATATCTGCAAACACGATAATCAGAAACGACAGCCCATACATCACCAGCCGCAGGGCAAGCGCCATCACCAGCTGGTGGTTGTTCATTGCGGCAAACAGGGCGGCGGCAAACAAAAAGAATATGGGCGTGAAGTGGTCACCAACGTCTTGTTTGAGCGCCACCGATACCGCGTATAGACAAATCGCACTTGAGCTCAGCAACGTGTTCAACAAAATCCAGATCAGACTGGAGCGGATCGCGCGCTTTTGGTTCACCTGCAAGTTGGCCACTTTATGCGCAATCATGATGTCCTGAAGCTCGCAGAACAATATGGTGCAATAGAAAATTGCGGCATTGATCGGGTCAAAGTAAAAGGCTGTCAGCAATGTGGTCGCAAAGAAAATCGCCTGCCGCTGCCAGAGCAGCGACAAGCTAACGGCTGTATAATCTTTGATGTTTTGCAGCAGTCTGGTGTCAGGCACTTTGACCATACGATCCAACTGCATTGTTTCAACTAGCGCCATGATTTACCCATTATACGTCGCAATATGCGGAGAACTTCCCGGTCTTATGGCATGCTGATGTGGAGGGAATGGGCCAGTAATCCGGTCAAAATTTGTTCAACCCTGCGAAATTTGCCGTAATAGGGGTAGGTTTTTTGGTCAGGATTTGGGATTTATCGTTGTTATTCGGGCTCTTTGTGCACAAGGCCGTTGATCCTTAGGGGGCCAATTTTGCCTTCATGCTGACCTCAGGAAAACAGGTGGCGTTCTGGCCAGTCGCTTCTTGCCAGCGCCCTATGGAGCGGCGGGTTTTATACCCCGGCAATCCATCTACGCCGCCTACGTCATGGCCCTGAGCCACCAGCGCCTTTTGCATTTGTGCCACGTCTGAGCGGAATAAGCCCCCGACCTTGCCCCATTTACCTGCGAAATTGCCAACGCCGTATTGGATACGATCCCCCACATGACCAACGAACAACGCATAGAGATCAGAGGTATTGTAATCCTTCAGAACATAAAAGTTGGGTGTCACTATAAAGGCCGGGCCATTGCGGCCAGCGGGCATCATCAGATACCCCTCACCGCGGCGTTCGTGCTTGGGGAAGGGCTTGCCCGAGGTGCGTGTGATCCCAAGGCTTTCCCATTGGCTGATTTTTTTGCCCTGATCTGGCCCCTCTAACGTGCAAGAGACAGACGCCGGAACATTCACTTCAAACCCCCAGTCGCGGCCCTTCACCCAGCCATGTTTGGCCAGGTAGCTGCCGATTGAGGCGATGGTATCCGCCTCAGAGCGCCAGATATCCGCGCGCCCGTCACCATCCCCATCGGTGGCATACTTAAGAAAGTTGGAGGGCATAAACTGCGGTTGCCCCAACGCGCCTGCCCAGCTGCTTTTCATCGCCTTGCCCGGCGCGTGCCCGGCCTGTGCAATCTGCAACGCGGCGATTAGCTCGTCGGTGAAATAATCCGCACGCGTGCTCATGAACCCTTTGGTGCCCAACACTTCAAAAACACTGTGAGGGATATCGACACGGCCATAGCCGCTCTCCCGGCCCCAGATGGCCAGAATGATCCGGCCTGGCACGCCTGTCTTGCGCTCGGTTGCCTTTAGCGCCTTTGCGTGGCGTTTGGCCATTTGGCGCCCTGTCTTGGTGGCCCCGCCAACCGACCCGGCGTTGAAATACTTGCCGGGGCTGCCAAACTCGGCCTGGCGTTGTTTGCGCGGGGTGGTGGCCTTGGTGCCCGGAGGCACCAGATCGGGCAGCTTCCAGTTGAGTGATACACCAGCAAAGGCCGCCTCAAAGGTGCCCCGTTTAACGTTCTTTGCACGGGCGCGTGGCCAGATGCTTTGCTCCAGCCAATTTTGGAACTGACGTTCAATTTTCGCCCTATCTTGCGCTTGTGCTGGCAACGCCAACAGCATCGCAAAAGATGCGATGACAAGGTTGCGAAAAATGACCTGTGATATCTTGTGCATGGGGTGCCCCTTTTGCAGGCTATATGAGCGGTGACGGCAGGCGGCGTCAACACGCGCGCTTGATCGTATGTGCACCACGGTCTATCCGTGCAGTGGCATTGAGGTGACGGAGTTATCATGACGAAAGTGTTTCTGACCGGGTCGGCTGGGTTTATCGGCTTCCATTTGGCACAGCTGTTGCTGCGCGACGGGTTTGAGGTCTGCGGCGTGGACGGGATGACCGACTATTACGACGTCACGCTGAAACAAAAGCGCCATCAGATGTTGTTGCAAAACCCCGGATTTGTGGCGCATGAAGTGATGCTGGAAGATCATGCCAGGCTGGATGAGATCGCCGATGCATTCGCGCCTGATGTGATTGTGCATTTGGCCGCACAGGCCGGTGTGCGCTACAGCCTTGAAAACCCGCGCGCTTATGTCGATGCCAATGTGGTGGGCACTTTTAACATCATGGAAATTGCCCGCCGCCATGAAGTGCAGCATCTGTTGATGGCCTCTACATCGTCTGTTTATGGCGCCAATACTGAAATGCCTTACAGCGAAACCCATAAGGCCGACAGCCCCATGACCATCTATGCCGCCACCAAAAAGGCAGGCGAGGCGATGGGCCATTCCTATGCGCATCTGTGGGATCTGCCGACAACGATGTTCCGGTTTTTCACGGTTTACGGCCCTTGGGGCCGGCCTGATATGGCGCTGTTCAAATTCGTGGATGCCATGCTCGATGGGCGTCCGGTGGATATCTATAACAACGGCGATATGTTTCGTGATTTCACCTATGTTGAGGATCTGGTGCGTGCCATCCGGTTGTTGATTGATGCCGCCCCCCTACGCCCCGATATGCCCGAAGATATTGCGAGCGGCGACAGCCTGTCTGCCGTGGC
>DFBW01000171.1:17017-18401 GCA_002366775.1 Roseovarius sp. UBA3070
CTGACCGGGTACAAACCACAGACAGATGTGCGCGACGGGATTGCGAAATTTGTGGCGTGGTTCCGGGAATATTACCAGAAATAGCTGTGGTCCTCACTGCTGTGAGCCAAAATTTACTGCGGTAAGGGCCTCAAAGCCCGTCAAACTCACACAGCACATGCACGTCCATCCCCATGGCCTCAATCCGTTTGCGCCCGCCCAGTTCCGGCAGGTCCACCACAAAGGCGCACCCCAGAATGTTACCGCCCAGCCGTTCGATCAGTTTGATCCCGGCCTCAGCCGTGCCACCCGTGGCCAACAGATCATCGACCAGCAAAATGGTTTCACCGGGTTGAATGGCATCGTCATGCAGCTCCACGACGGCCTCGCCATACTCTAGCTGATAGTCCTCGGAAATCACCGCACCGGGCAGCTTGCCTTTCTTGCGGATCGGCACAAACCCAACGCTGAGCTGATGCGCAATCGCCCCACCCAGGATAAACCCGCGCGCCTCAAGCCCGACAACCTTGTCGATGGGCGCACCGGCATAGGGGTGCAACAGCTGGTCAATCGCCATGCGAAACCCGCGCGCATCGGCAAACAAGGTGGTGACATCGCGGAACATGATGCCCTCATGCGGGAAATCCACGATGGTGCGGATGTAATCCTTGACGGTTTTGGTGCTTGGCATGGTGGTGCCCCTCGTGTTCCCTGATTGCGCGCACAGCTTTGGCCGATGCGGCAGCAGGGATCAAGGGGCCTGCGTCACCAAAGCGCGGGTTTGGCGACCATCAACCAGAATACACCGATCAGCGCTGCAAAAGCAGGCCACCCCAGAGCAAACCAAATGCGATAGGCGCGGTGGGCTGCCGGGGGCAGAGATGCCTGTTCGGCCAGAGCGGCACCTGACAGATCACGAATGCGGATTTGCAGATGAACAACCGGGGCCCAACAGACAAAGGCCAGAACATACAACAGGTAAGTGGTGACCAACCAGGGTTCGCTGAGCGCATAGCCCGCCAGATACACCAGCCACAGACCTGTCAGCGGCTGGATGATCCCGGCAGGCGTGGTAAACAGCCAATCAGCCCAAACCACGCCTGAGGCCACGCTATGAATGGTTTCCACCCGGCGTGTGCGCATAGCCCAGACCATCTGAAATGCGGTGCCAATGCCGGTGCCAAACAAGATGGTCGAGCTGAGGATATGCAGGGTTTTGGCGATCAGGTAAGGATCCATCAGCGCTCCTCTTCCAGCACCGCCTGAACTGCAAAAAGCGCCAACAAAGGCAGGTTTTTTAGCAAACCTCCCAAAGGCAGTACCCAAAGTACAGGGGCAAGCCAGCTGAACATAGCTGTATACCCCAGCACCATCGTGCCCTGCACCGCTGCCATCAAACGCGGGC
>DFBW01000144.1 GCA_002366775.1 Roseovarius sp. UBA3070
GTGATCATTCGCGGCGGGTTCAACATCACCTCAATGGAGGTGGAAGACGCCGTATTCAAACATCCATCGGTCGAAGAAGTCTCGGTGGTGTCTATTCCGCACGACAAGCTTGGCGAGGACCTTTGTGCCTTCGTCGTGCCCGGCAAGTCAAAACCGGTGACCAAAGAAGAACTGATGGATTTCCTGACCCCCCGGATCGCCGACTACAAGATCCCAAGGCATTGGGTGTTGGTACCCGAGTTGCCACGCAATCCAACGGGCAAGATTCTTAAGAATGAACTACGGGAGAGGGCGCGAAATCACGCGTTCTGATTAATTTTAAACTGAACGTTAAGGAGGAAACTATGGTTCAGATAAGCAGACGGAAAGTGCTTCACTTGATGGGAGCAGGTGTAGCAACAAGCGCTTTGAGCGCGCCAATGTATGCGCGTGCTCAATCAGCGCCATACAAGATGGGGTTTGTCAGTGCGCTCAGCGGGCCGGCAGAAGCCTTGGGTCGGCCGATGCTGTTCGGAGCCCAACTTGCTGTGGATGAAATCAACGCCGCAGGCGGCATTAACGGTCGTAGTATCGAACTGCATGTCCGGGACACCAAAGCAAAGCCCGATACCGGTACTGTCGCAGCACGAGAACTGATCGGTGAGGGCTGTAACATGCTGCTCGGGTGTGTCTCGAGTTCAGTTGCCTTGGCGATCAACGGCATCCTCAAGCAGGAAAACGCCACCCTCATAACCGCTGCGGCCCATTCGCTGCGCCTTACGCATGAGGATTTCAACCGCCACTACTTCCGGGTCACTGACAACCCGTATATGCGCCAGCGCGCCCAGGCGAAACTCATGGCGGAACTCTATCCCGACGTCACCTCTTGGGGTGGGCTGATCCCGGACCATGAATATGGTCGTTCGACATGGGAAGCCTATCGGCATGGGTTGAATACCTTCTATCCGGAACTGGCAGGTGTGCAGCCTACAATATCCGACCCCATTCTTACTCAGTACGGCGGCAGCGACTATCGCAACTACATTGCCTCGGCGCTGCGCGATCCTGCGGTCGGATTCTTCAGCTCGCTCTATGGCGGTGATGCGATCAGCTTGTTCCAACAGGCCAAGCCCTATGGCTTCTTCCAGAAGAAGGCACCATTCATGGATTCGGCGAATGAATTCATTGCTGCTCGCGCGATGAAGCAGGAACTGCCTGAAATGTGGGTCGGCTCGCATTGGTATTTTGGTGCCTTCAAAGGCAATGAGATCAGTGATCGTCTGTACAACAAGTACCAAGAGGAAACAGGCAACAAGCATCCAGATGGCTTTGTCTCCGAAGGTCATGCCACCGTAATGGCTTATGCCGGCGCGCTGGCCAAGGCACCTGAAGGGAGCACAGAAGAAGTGATCTCGGCGCTTGAGGGCCTGACCTTTGAAACGGCGACCGGCTCGCGGACATTGCGTGCAGAAGACCACCAAGCGATCAAACCAGTGATCATCTACCGCCTGCGCGGCGCAGACAATGATGCCGGATTCGAGATCATGGAGTACCGCGTCATTGACGGTGCGGAAACCATCGAAGACGCGACGCCGGGCCAACCGGTGAACTGGTAAACACTGTCGGCACCGGCGCGTAACGTCTGCGCCGGTGCCTTTCCAATCTAGAGAGGTGCTTGCCTATGCTGGCCGATTTCCTTTTGATCGCGATGAACGGATTGGTCTGGGCGATGGCCATATTCCTGGTCGCATCCGGACTGACCCTGGTTTTCGGGATCTTACACATCTTGAATTTTTCGCACGGTGGCTTCGTGATGATCGGGGCCTATCTTGCCTATTCAATCATGAATTTGGGCTCCGGCGCTGTCGGAATTGTTGCCTTTCTGGGGCTCGCACTCGCCTGTGCCGTGACCGTTGGGGCGATGGGTTTTGTGATAGACCGGGTCGTCTTCAAACGCTTGAAGGATGTGGATGACAGTTATTCGCTGATTGCGACCTATGCCATCCTGTTGCTTAGCGAAGGCGCGGTAAAAACAATCTGGGGTCCAAATTTTCTCAGTGTCTATCCGCCCAAAGGTCTTGGCGGGGCGGTCTTCCTCGGCGATTTTATCATGCCCGCTTATGCCCTGTTCGTGATCGGTGCGGGTATTGCTGTATTCCTGGTTCTGGATTTCTGGCTGCAACGCACCGCCTCGGGCAAGATAATGAAGTCCGTCGCGCTTGATCCTTGGATGGCCAGCCTTCTGGGGATCAATATCAACTTGATATTCACCGTTGCCGTTGTTGCAGGATTTGCCCTTGCCGGGCTGGCTGGCGGTGTGTTGGCCCCCAACCAGAGCCTTTCTCCCATGATGGGGGGCACCTACATCATTCAGGCATTTGGCGTGATTATCGTGGGTGGGATCGGCAACGTCCGCGGCGCGTTTCTCGCGGCAATACTGCTGGGTCTGATCGACGCGTTTGGAACCGTCTATGTCCCGAGTCTTCCGGGCGTCTTCTTTTTCGTCGCGGTGGCGGTGATCATCCTTTTCCGGCCGCAAGGCCTCCTGAGCGGGGTTCGCTGATATGGACAACAACACAACCTCTTTCGGCTTCAAGGCCACGCCTCTGATCGCTCTGGCTCTCTGCTTTGCTGCCTTTGCGACGGTCCCTTTCTGGGCCGAGAAGGGGCTCGTCTTTCTGGCGGGCATTCTAATGCTTCAGATCGTCTTTGCGCTGTCTTTCAACCTGATTTTCGGGCTGACCGGGCTGGTCAGCTTTGGTCAGGCGGCCTTCTTTGCAGCAGGGGCCTATGCGTCGGCATGGCTGTCTAGTTACGCGCCCGATTTGCCGTTTGTCCTGACCCTGGCATTCGGGGGGCTGGTCGGGGCGCTGCTTTCAGTGCTCATCGGGATGGTGGCGCTGCACCGGGCGAGTGGCATTTATTTCGCGATCCTGACGCTCGCGCTTGGACAGCTGATCTATACGCTGATCGGCAAGTCCACCGCTTTGGGGCGAGAAGACGGTCTGATCGGCATCACCCGCCCAAACCTGAATTTCGGTTTGTTTGAAATCGACCTGAGCCGCGGCGACGACTACTACTATCTGATCTTCGTCGCGTCGGCCGGTATGATCGTTAGTCTGTGGTGGGTCTGGCATGGCACTTTGGGGCGAACCTTGTCTGCAATTCGACAAGAACCCGAGCGCATCAGATTTCTTGGGGTCAATGTCCGTCGCTACCGTGAATATGCTTTTGTCATATCCGGCACGGTCACAGCACTTGCTGGTGCTCTTTTGGCACCATGGAGCCAGATCATCACTCCGATGATTGCGCATTGGTCATACTCGGCGCTGCCGATCCTGTTTTGCCTGCTTGGCGGTAGCACACGCTTTTGGGGGCCGGCGGTCGGTGCGATCGTCTTTGCAGGGCTTGAGCATTCGACCCGCAACATGTTTGGCATGGCCGAGCTGATCGTTGGCGGCGCTTTGCTGTTTGTCGTGCTAGCGATGCCTGGCGGCATCCTGGGTACGATCGCGCTGCTGCGCCAGAAAATCTTGTCACCGGCTGAAGGGAGACCCAGCGATGAGTAATATGCTTGAAGCGAAAGGGATCAACTTCGCTTACCCGTCGGTAAACGTGCTTAGTGATGTGGATATTTCCGTCCAGGCCCATGAGAGCCACGTCGTTATCGGGCCGAATGGCGCCGGGAAAACCACGCTATTCAAGGTGCTGTCGGGCGAGATGTTTCCTCAATCCGGCAAGGTTTGGTACAACGGCGAAGACGTGACCGGGCTGGATGCCTGGGAGAGGGTTCAGCGCGGCATCGGGCGAACCTTTCAGGTGGCTCGTCTGTTTGCCGAACAAAGTGTTCTGAACAACGTGGTTCTTGCTCTGGAATGTCGGGAACGGATCAAAGGGACGTCGCACGGAGCATGGTGGAGGCTTCATTCCAGCCGCGAGTTGGTGGACGAAGCGATGAGCCGGTTAGCGCAGTATGGCTTGGCTGTGCGCTCTGAAGATGAGGCCGCGAACCTGTCGCATGGGGACAAGAAGCGGCTCGAACTTCTGATGACGCTGGCACTGAATCCCAAGCTTATTATGCTGGATGAACCCACGGCTGGCATGGCGCCCGATGACCGGCGTTCCGTCGTCGAGATGATCAACCGGCTGCGAGAGGACGAAGGGCTGACCCTGCTGTTGACCGAACACGACATGGAAGTGGTGTTTGGCCTGGCCACCCGGCTGACCGTAATGAACCAGGGACAGGTCGTTGCCAGCGGCGATCCTGAAACGGTTCGGCGTGATCCAATGGTACACGAGATCTACTTTGGCAAAGGGGGCTCTCATGCTTGAACTTAAGAACCTGAACGCCTTTTATGGGCAGAGCCATATCCTTTATGACCTTTCGCTGCGCGTCCAGGACGGCCAAGGCGTGGCCATCGTCGGGCTGAACGGCATGGGAAAATCGACCCTGCTGAAGTCGATCCTGGGGGCTGGGCCAACAGTGACTGGCAGCATAACTCTGGATGGCAAGGATATCGGAAAGTGGCCGTCGCATCTGCGCGCCCGCGAAGGTATGTCGCTGGTGCCGGAAGATCGGCGGATCTACCCCCATCTCACGGTCTCCGAAAACCTACAGCTTGCAGGGTATGCAAAGGTCAAAGGGCGCGCGCCCTATACCGTCGAGGAGGTGCTGAAGCGGTTCCCCTTGTTGCAAAAGCTGGCAGATCGGAAGGGTTTTCAGCTGTCAGGCGGCGAGCAGCAATTGGTTGCTGTTGCTCGCTCTATGCTGGCGAGGCCCCGGTTTCTTTTGCTTGATGAGCCGACCGAAGGGCTGGCGCCGCTTATTGTCGATTCAATGGGCGACCAAATCCGCGAGCTTCGAGAAAGCGAAGGTATGGCGCTGATACTTGCGGAGCAAAATGTTGAATTCGCTCGTGCCTGTACCGAACACCTCCTGGTTCTGGATGTCGGGCGTGCCGCGTTTTCCGGAAGCTGGCAGCAGTTCGACGCCGATCCTTCGATACGCGATAAGCATCTGAAATTATGAGCGGTTTCATGGAAAGCCGTCCCTGGCCAAAGCCGGACCCGGAACAAGCCGCTGAGTATTACGCCAGCGGAGATTGGCGCCGCAAAACGCTGTCGCAGGGGTTGAGGGAACAACTGAGTTCGAATCCCTATGACATCGCTATCGCGGGCGATAATGACCGCTACAGCTATGCTCAGTTTGACACCATGGCCCGCTCGATGGCCGAATGGCTGCGTTCCAAGGGCATGCAGCGCGGTGATGTGGTAGCGTTTCAATTGCCGAACTGGTACGAAGTTGCGGCGCTTGCGCTCGCCTCTTCGATGCTTGGACTCGTCTGTCTTCCTATCGTGCCCATCTACCGCGAGGCCGAGCTTCGCTTTATTCTTCGGGCCTCGGGGGCGCGTATTTTGCTGACACCGAGCGTGTTCCGCGGGTTTGATTACGCAGAAATGGCGCGGCGGTTGCAGGCCGAAATTCCGTCACTTGAAACTGTCGTTTCACTTCGAGACCCGGACAGCGAAAACCCCTTTGCCGCGCAGCCATGGCCGGGTGATCCTGAAGACAACCCCGATGATCCTTTTATGCTCATGTACACCTCGGGGACGACCGGCCACCCGAAGGGCGTGGTGCATACCGTGAATTCTCTTGACTGCGAATTGTGCCGTGTCTGCGAGTGGTGGCAAGTGCAGGCAGGCAAGGATGTCGTGCTGATGCCATCGCCGGTGACCCATGTGACAGGATGGCTTTATGGGATCATGATGCCATTCACGCATGGCGTGCGCTCTGTGTTGATGGAACGCTGGGATGCGGATGACGCTATTAAGTTGATCGACCGGGAAAAAGCCACCTTTACCGTTGCGGCCACACCCTTTCTGACCGAGTTGCTTGGCCGTGCCAAGGCAAGCGGCAACAACTTGCGCAGTTTGCGTGTTTTTGCGTGCGGGGGCGCGCCCGTGCCGCCGGATATCATTCGCAACGCATGGTCCGAGTACCCCAATCTCTTGGCGTGCCGGGTATATGGCTCTACCGAGGCACCCACGGTCACGCTTGGTGTCGCCTCACGAGACAATGGCGACATGGCGGCGCTAACCGATGGGCGCATTGTTGGGCACGATGTTCGCATCGTTGATGAAGCTGAACGGGATTGCCCTATTGGCACCGAAGGTGAAATTCTGGTGCGCGGGCCTGAACTCATGGTCGGTTATCTTGACCCTGCGGACAACGAAACTGCTTTTGATGAAAAAGGCTATTTCCGTACCGGGGATCTGGGGCGAATAGACGATCAGGGCTGCATNNACCATTTCAGGGCGAAAAAAAGATCTGATCATTCGAGGAGGAGAGAACCTCTCGGCCAAGGAGATCGAAGACGCCCTGCAGCGCCATCCTGCCATTCTTGAAGCTGCCGTCGTGGGCATTCCTCACCCGCGCCTTGGTGAAACCGGTTGCGCTATTGTGCGGCTTGTCGAAAATGCCAAGGCCCCCGATGTTGCCAAGGTTTCCGCCTTTTTGGATGGCGAGGGGCTCGCTCGTCAAAAGCACCCCGAAAAAATTGTTGTTGTTGACGATTTTCCGCGCACGGCGTCCGGAAAGATCCAGAAGTTCCATTTACGAAAAAGCTTCGGAAAGGGTGTGGATAAATAGGCAAATCCGAACAGCATTTCCGTATTCGTCTTCTGCGTGGTCATGCTATATCCCTGCCAAAGCTGATGCTGTCTTACAGGAAAACACTATGGCCACCAAACAAACTCTAAAACCGCGGAGAACCCGAGCGGAAAAAGCCGCGCAAACTCGGGCTGCGCTGTTGCATGCCGCGGCCGAGGTCATCGGAGAAGTGGGATATGGAGATGCGTCAATCGCGCGGATTACGCAGCGGGCAGGGATCGCCCAAGGAACATTCTATCTGTACTTCGAAAACCAGCAGGACCTGTTTGATCAGTTGTTGCCAACCCTGGGACAGGACCTGCTAAACTATCTGTCCGAGCGCGTGGCCGGCACCAAAGATATACTCGAAGTCGAAGAAGCGGGATTTCGCGGATTTTTCGATTATCTGGTTGAGAATCCTGCATTTTTCCGCATTCTCAACGAAGCGGAAATTGCTGCCCCACGCGCGTATGAGCGGCATTTCGAGTTGCTGCGGCGACATTACATGCGAGCCCTCGGACGTAGCTGGAAACAAGGAGAGCTTCCGGATTTCGAGCAGCAGGAACTGGAGGTTCTGGTCTATATCCTCTTCGCTGCCCGTAGCTATCTCTATCTGCGCTATTCAAAGAGCGAAGATGGCCCGCAACCCATACCCGAGTGGGTCGTACAGGCGTTCATGAAGTTCGTGCGCGGCGGAGTTCTGCAGGGGCGTCCCGATCTGACTGCGCCGTCCTCCGGCTCAATGAAGGAACAAGATACCGATGACCATGCACGAAAAGATCAAGAACCAAACGTATGACCTTTATGGTGGTCGGGTGTGTTTCAATGAGTGGTGTGGGGTACTCCATGAGAAATCGACCCCCCTCGACACACGAATGGCACTCCCATGGTCACCACGCATCGCCTCGGCTCAGGGGGTGATCGGGCCGGGCATACTGTCCTCGATTGCAGATATCGTGGGTGGTCAGGTGGCTTCGGCCGAATATGGCTGGAAAGCGCAGATTGCCACGATCAGCCTGGCTCTTAGCGTGACGTCCCCGGTGCCGCCCAGAGTTGGCCTTCTGGCAAATGGGCACAAGGTTGTTGAGGATGACGGAACAATCCTAAGCGATATACGGATCACCACCGACGACGAAAACAAAACCCTGGTTGCGACTGCACAGCTGCGAAAAATCGTGATTGCACGGCCGCCCAGTCCGATTGAGCCCGGTCAGTATCCCCCCATAGAGTACGATGACGATAGGCCATTCATGTCAGAGCAAGACATCGGTTTTAAAGGCAATGGCGACAAATTGCGTTCCCGGATAGAGGCGCGCCCTCATTTCATGGGAAATGTTGCCAGACGTGCGTTACATGGCGGTTTGGTGGCCGCTGGTCTGCTTGAAACCATTGCCGAACTCGGCAGACGACATGAAAGAGGTTTTGTTCCGTTCGATAGCGTTGTTGATTTCTTATCTCCGGCACGGGACACCGCAATGGATATCAGCGCGCAGATGCTGCAGGCGGGCGGACGTATCGGGTTTGCAGAGGCCGAGATGTTCCAGGAGCCTCCTGGTTCGGAACGCCGCAAGATAGCGCGCTTGTCTGCAACGCTGAGACATATAGCAACCAGCGGCCAAACATGAATCCAGAAACTGAAGGCAGCATAGATTCTGCCTTCAAAGCGTTTCGCGGTAAACCTGAACCAGAGGCTTTGTCCGAAGCGCCCGGAGCGTTCATATGTTGTGCTGGGCCTCGCCTTTTGCCTGCCTCAGGTTAAAGGCGATACGCTTTGGGTCCCGTAAAAAATGGGGATAACCTTCCGGCTCAAACCTAATTCTTTTGCTTGGACATCTGCACTGCCAGAATACCCGCCATAATCACCGCCACGCCGATCATATCGTTGATCCGAAGCGCTTCACCCAACATCAGCGCGGCGATGGCCACTCCGAAAAACGGATTGATAAAATGGAACGTCGCCGCCCGTGTCGCGCCAATACGCCCGACCAGCATGAACCACACCAACGTGGCCGCCAGCCCGGGGATCAGCGTGGTATAGACAAAGGCGGCAATCAACTGCCAGCTCCAGGCGATCTGGATGGTTTCGGTGGCGGCGGCGGCAACACTCAGCGCAGCGCTGCCCACCAGCATCTGCAAGCCGACAACCATCAGGAAATTCCCGCCCGATGTTGCCCCTCGCACAGCCAAAGTGGCAAAAGTCAGGGCGATCACGCCGCCGATGCACAGGATCAGCCCATACATATCAACACCGCCCTGCAACCGTGTTCCCATGATGATGCTTACCCCGATCACACCGCCAATCAATCCGATAATCGCCAGAGGCGTCAGCCGTTCCCCAAAGATGATCCACCCAGCCAAGGCCACCAGCAATGGCATGGTCGATGCGATGATGGCGGCCAATGACGCTTCAATCGTTTGCATCGCCACAAAGTTGAGCCCGAGATAGAGCGCATTCTGACAAATGCCAAAGATGATCGTGGCGCGCCACTGTGCCCGCGTCAGCCGCCAGCTTTGTTTTAGCATCAAGGCGATGATCACGCCCAACAGGCCCGAAATCAGAAACCGTATCGACAGCGCTGTCAGCGGTGGGGCCGATGCCACGATAATGCGCGCTGAGGTAAATGCGCTTGACCACATGATGGCAAAGGCCAACCCCATCGTGATCGCGCGAAAATCCATACTGCCCTCATCACTGCCCTGTCATTTGGGCATGTCACAACACCTGACAAAAAGAAAGGGCCGCATGCATGATGCGGCCCTGTCCAAACTCTGTGATAGCGTCGGCTTAGCCGTTCACGCTGTCTTTCAGCTTTTTCGAGATTGTCATTTTGACAACCTTGTCTGCGTCTTTATGAATCTGTTCGCCTGTGGCTGGGTTGCGCACCATGCGTGCAGGGCGTTCGCGGCAATAGATTTTGCCAACGTCGGGCAGGGTCACTGCACCACCACCGGATACTTCACGGGTGATGATAGCCACGACTGCGTCGAGTGCGCCGCCTGCGGATTTCTTATCGGTACCCATTTCTTCGGCCAATGCTGCCACGAGTTGGGTTTTGGTCATCGGTTTTGCCATCTTTGTGGTCTCCTTACACTGCCCAAGTTTGGGCCTCATTCGCATGATTTAACGCCATATGGTGGGTGAACACAACAAATAGAGGGTACACGGGGCGATTTTTCCTGCATTTTGTGCCGGTTTTTGCCCTTTAAAGGAAGGCAGTTTCGTCAAAACTGCGCAATTTGCGGCTATGGAGACGTTCCAGCGGCATTTCAGCCAAAGATTCCATCGCCCGAATTCCGATCATCAGATGGCGCGAAACCTGTGATTTGTAGAAATCTGACGCCATGCCAGGCAGCTTTAATTCGCCGTGCAACGGCTTGTCGCTGACGCATAACAGCGTTCCATATGGCACCCGAAACCGAAACCCGTTGGCAGCGATTGTCGCACTTTCCATATCCAGCGCCACGGCGCGGCTCTGGCTCAGGCGTTGTACCGGGCCGGAGTGGTCACGCAGCTCCCAATTGCGGTTGTCAAAACTGGCCACGGTGCCGGTGCGCATCACCCGTTTCAACTCGTATCCCTCAAGCTGTGTCACCTCGGCGACGGCCTGTTCCAACGCAATTTGAATTTCCGCCAGCGCCGGGATCGGCACCCAGCCGGGCAGATCAGCATCCAGAACGCCGTCTTCGCGCAGATAGGCGTGGGCCAATACGAAATCACCCAAGGATTGCGAATTGCGCAACCCCGCACAATGCCCGACCATCAGCCAGGCATGTGAGCGCAACACTGCAATATGATCGGTCGCGGTTTTGGCATTTGACGGCCCCACCCCGATATTGACCAACGTGATCCCCGATCCGTCCGCCCGCTTCAGGTGATAGGTCGGCATCTGTGGCAGCTTTTCGGGATGGGCGATCTCCTCATCGGGATCCGTGATCACCACATTCCCGGTGGAGACAAACTCGGTATAACCACTGTCCGCATCTGCCAGCATACGACGGGCATAGCTTTCAAACTCGGATACATAAAACTGGTAGTTGGTGAACAGAACGTGGTTTTGGAAATGCTCGGGTTCTGTGGCGGTGTAATGCGTCAAACGGGCCAGTGAATAATCCACCCGCTGGGCTGTGAACGGCGCCAACGGTTCGGGCGCGCCCGCTGTGGGCTGATGTGTGCCGTTGACGATATCATCGCTGGTGATGCGCAAATCCGGCACATCAAACACATCGCGCAGGGTAAAATCGGCAGCCCCTTCCTGGGGCACGGATATGCCCGGATCATTGGCCACCGCAAAATGTACCGGGATGGGCGTGTCGGACAGCTGAATGCAAATTGGAACCCGGTGATTGTCCAGCAACAGGCCAATCTGCTGTTCCAGATAATGGCGAAACAGATCAGGCCGCGTAATAGTGGTGGCATGGGTGCCCGGCTCGGCCACATGGCCAAAGGCAAGGCGGCTGTCGATCTTGGCAAAGCTGGTCGTGGTGATCCTGATCTCAGGGTAATATGCGCGGATACGGTGGCGTGGTGGGCTGCCCAGCATGGCGGCATTAAACTCGTCACACAGAAATTTCACGGCCTGATCATAAAGCAGACACAGCTGATCCACCGCGTCACGGGCCGAGGTAAACTCTTGCGGGCCGGGGCTGTCCGGCGTTGAAATCTGACGGGTTGAATCAAAATGCGGCATCTGGGTCTTTCATTGCTTGGGCGCACGTTGACACGCGGCTCAGGCACAATCAAGCTGCGCCCACATGATCGGAGGTTTCCATGGAGTATGAAACAACAGGTGCCCCGGAATTTGGTGCATCCCTGCGCGGGCTGGGGTTGAATATTCTGGTGCGGGATGTGGCTGCACAGGTGGATTTTCTGACGACGGTGTTTGGCATGCAAGCCTTCCAGCCCACCGCCGATTTTGCGATCATGACCTACGGAAATCAGGTGTTTCAGGTTCACGGCGATCATACCTATCATTCGCACCCCTTACCCGGCCTTTTGCCCGAAGCAGGTGCACGCGGGGCTGGGGCTGAATTTCGCCTTTACGACACCGATCCGGATGAGGCCGAAAAGAAGGCCATTGCCTTTGGTGCGCATATTCTTGCCCCGCCGCTGGACAAGCCCCATGGCCTGCGTGAAGCCTATATCCTGTGTGATAACGGTTATGCGTGGGTGCCGTCGCGCCCACTTTGATCTGTCGCTTGGAAAGCGCGAAGTCAGTTCAGCGGCGGCAGGGCTTGGGCCAAGTCATAACGTGTCCATTGGCAATACTTATATCGCATGCCTGCGTCTTTTTTGTTGATAAAGAGGCGCGGGCAAATGCACGATCTACTTACCCAAAAAGGAGGCCGCCATGACCGTCACCCAACTGCAAGCTAACATCGAACACTGGCAAAGCCGGGTCGAGCTGACAGCATCCCTGCGCTGGACCGAACGCCTGAACCTGCACGAGGCAGTGGCAAACCATTTCAGTCTGGCCGTGAGTGGTGACGGCACGCAGTTTTTGATGAATCCCAACCAGATGCACTTCAGCCGGATTAAGGCCAGTGATCTTTTGCTGTTGGATGCCAATGATCCCGAAACTCTCAATCGTCCCGGCGCGCCTGATCCGTCGGCTTGGGGGTTGCATGGCTCGGTGCATCGGCGCTGCCCGCACCACCGCTGCCTGATGCATGTGCATTCGATCCACGCCACAGTTCTGGCCTCGCTTGCCGACAGCAATATCCCCCCGATTGATCAAAACACCGCGACGTTTTTCAACCGCTATGTGATTGACAATGATTTTGGCGGTGTCGCCTTTGAGGATGAAGGCGAACGCTGTGCTGTGGCCCTGCAAGACCCATCCAAAAAGGTGATGATCATGGGCAACCACGGCATTCTGGTGATGGGGGATACACCCGCAGATACCTTCAACCGGATGTATTACTTTGAACGCGCCGCCGAGACATACATTCGTGCCCTGCAAACCGGTCAGCCTTTGCGGGTTTTATCCGATGAGATCGCCGAGAAAACCGCACATGAGATCGAGACCTTCCCCGGTGCCGCCAACAACCATCTGGCTGAGCTGATGCGCATTCTCGACGATGAGGGTTCAAACTACGCAAGCTAAATCGGGCACCGGCCTACCGATATCGGGGCCTCTGCCACGCTCGCAGTGACGTAGCCACAAAAGTGACCCTGTACATGCAAAAAGAAGTTGCACACCTGCGCCTTGCCAATCCCGCCCATGGGCGACACATAAGAGGAATGAGCAAAACACTTTTATCCTTTGGGCATGGTTATTCAGCGCGGGCACTGGCCAAGCAGTTGGTGCCCCAGGGCTGGCAGGTGATCGGAACCACGCGCAAGCCCGAGAGCGTCAGCGAGTTGCAAACTGAGGGCGTGACCCCGGTTCTTTGGCCGGGCAGTGATCTGGGGCAGGCGTTTGAGCAGGCCACTCACCTGCTGATCTCAGCCGGACCAGATGCCGATGGTGATCCGGTTCTGAATGCTTACCGCAATGATATTGCGCGGATTGCCCCGCGGCTGGAATGGGTTGGTTACCTGTCCACCACCGGCGTTTATGGCGATCATCAGGGTGGCTGGGTGACTGAGGACACCCCCCTGGCCCCCTCTACCCG
>DFBW01000313.1:0-1921 GCA_002366775.1 Roseovarius sp. UBA3070
CGCGCGCGATCAAGCGAGAACTTTACGTCGGCGGCATCCATTGATGTGCCATCATGGAAGGTGACATCGGGATGCAACGTGAATGTATAGATCAGCCCATCGTCTGAAATATCCCAGCTTTTTGCCAATCCTGTATTGACCGATCCATCCGGTCCAAACCGGGTAAGCCCTTCAAAGACATTGGAATAAAGCACCTGATCAATCGCCCCGGCGGCGGCGCTGGTAGGATCCAGATGTGGCGGCTCCAATTGCTGGCCGACCACCAGATCTGATTTGGCCTGAGCCATCGTCGCCATCAGCAAGGTTACCCCAGCAAGGGTTGTATTGCGCAACATAGTCATCCCGTTTCTCCTCTTTTGTCCCCCGACTTCTTTCTATCTTTCCCTGAAATGAGCGCGCAATCAAGCGAATGCCGACGAGAAAGGCACAATAGGGTGATGGATTTCTCTAACCTGACTTGTTGGCTGTCGCTGCAACGCAGCATCGATCAAAGCGCCACCGCCCGGAAAGCCGCCCCCATGCCTGATCCATTCACCTTTCTATAAATACTTGAATGCGCCAGCCGTCATCGGTGCTGGATTCAAGTATTTTTGGAAAGATGAAGTCAGGGGCGCTCAAACATTCAGCAATTCGTGCAATGCCAGCACCATCACCTGGGCTGATTGCACCATATCCTGGATGCCGACATATTCATCCGGCTTGTGCGCCAAGTCCAGAATGCCCGGCCCATAGGCGATGCAGTTTTTCAGCCGTCCGATCCTGTCGATGTGTTTTTGGTCATAGGTGCCGGGGCTGACCACATATTCCGCCTCGCGGCCAAAAACCTGGTGCACGGCCTGTGCCACCGCGCCCACCACCGGGGCGGAGCGATCAGTCATCGTTGGCAGCACTCGGTGCAATTCGCGGATGTCATAGTCAAAACCGGGGCGATTCTGGCGCACGGCTTCAAGCACATCGCGCACTTCTGTTTCCACATCACCGATGTTTTCCTCAATCAGAAACCGGCGATCAATCACCATGCGGCAGCGATCCGGCACACAAGGTGCGGGTAAGCCCGAATAATCGACATCCTGTTCGGGCTCACCACCATGAACCGAGTTGATGTTCAGCGTTGATTGCTTGGCACCTTCGGGCACCACGGGCATATCGGTGTGTTTCATTGCCAATGCGGGAAACAGGCTGGTCTCCATCTCCTGCATTACCGCCCCCATGTGCCGTACAGCACAATCGCCCAGGAATGGCATGGAGCCATGGGCAATCTCGCCCTTGGTTTCGATCTCGGCCCACCAGACACCGCGATGGCCCAGGCAAATGCGGTCTTTGTTCAATGGTTCAGGAATAATCACATGATCGACATGGGCATAGCGCCCCTGTTCAGCCAGATAGGCGACACCGCCGAAGCCGCCGGATTCCTCATCAGCGGTGCCGGAAATCTCAATTGAGCCCGCGTAATCCGGGCACAGGTCGACGAATACTTCAGCGGCGATGATGCTGGCGGCCAGCCCACCTTTCATGTCGCAGGCACCGCGGCCATAAACCCGTCCGTCTTTCACCTCGCCGCCAAAGGGATCAACACTCCAGCCGTGACCGACCTCGACCACATCAATGTGACTGTTGAAATGCACGCATTCGCCGGTGGTTTTACCCTCTCGCCGTGCCACGATGTTCCAGCGCGGATAGGTATCACTGTCGCCAATCGCGCCTTTGGCGCGGATCAGTTCGGTTTCAAACCCGGCCTTCAACAGCCGTCGGTCCAGATAATCGCAGATGTCGCGGTAAAGCGCCCCTGGAGGGTTCAACGTGGGGATGCGGATCAGGTCCTGGGTCAACGCCACCAGATCACTGGTGCGCGCCTCAACCTCGGCTCTCAGCTTATCTGCCAATGGCATGGTCGCCTCCTTTAAGGGTTTGGCAGAGCCTA
>DFBW01000313.1:2050-6742 GCA_002366775.1 Roseovarius sp. UBA3070
CGTTCCACCCGTCTATCCACTGCGCTGATTGAGCTTCAGCTTGCGCCATCAACCCGTCCAGATCGTTGTGCCAACGCTCGGTGAAGGCATTGCGCAACACCCGCGCCGTATAGCGAGCGGGCCAATTCAGAAACCGCGCCTTATCCATCACCGACGATCGGATTGTCTGATCTCCGGTTGCTGCAATCGCCGCATCACTCATGGCGTCTGAAACATTGGCCTCTTCAGTCGCCCAAAAGCGAGAGCCGACCAGAACCCCGTCTGCCCCCAGCATCAACGCGGCGGCCAATCCACGCCCATCGGCCACACCACCTGCGGCCAACAAAAGCGTGTCTGGCGCATGGGCACGCAGCCAATCGGCCACCTCGGGCACCAAGGTAAATGTTGCGCGGCGTTCACCATGGCCACCGGCCTCGGCACCTTGGGCGACGATCACTTGTGCACCAGCCCGCGCCGCATGCTGAGCATCGCGCAGGGTTTGCACCTGGCAGATCAACGGCACGCCTGCCTCTGCAATCGCATCGACAAAGGGTGATGGATCACCAAAGCTAAGGAACATCACCGCCGGATTACACGCCAGCACCTTATCCAACACTTGCGGTTGTTCGGCCAGTTTCCAAGTGATCAAACCTGCGCCAACTTTGGCATTGTCAGCCTGGCGAAACTGCTCTTCGATCCAATCCGTATCGCCATACCCCCCGCCGATCAGCCCCAACCCTCCGGCTTGGGTCACGGCCGAGGCCAATTTGCCCCCCGCGGCAAAGGCCATCGGAGCCGATACAATCGGATGGTCCAGATCAAACGCTTGGGTCAGTCGGGTTCGGATCATTGGGTTGCCCTTTGATCAGGTGGTCTGCGCAGCTGCCCGCAAGGCGCGGATGTTGTCGCCATAAACCTGCGGTGTGGCCACATTGCCGCCTTTGAACACTGCGGATCCGGCCACCAGAACATCGGCCCCGGCTGCGGTCACCAATGGTGCTGTTTCAACCGTCACGCCGCCATCAATCTGAATGTGGATCGGTCGATCACCAATCATCTGGCGCAGGCGGCGGGTTTTCTCGACCCCGCTGTGAATGAATTTCTGACCACCAAAACCGGGGTTTACTGTCATGATCAACACCATATCCACCAAATCCAGCACATGTTCGATGCTCTCCAGGGGTGTTCCGGGGTTCAACGATACCCCTGCCATTTTTCCGGTGGCCTTGATGGCCTGCACGGTACGGTGGATATGCGGGCCTGCCTCGACATGGGCGGTGATCATATCAGCGCCGGCCTCAGCGTAGGCATCAATATATGGATCAACAGGCGCGATCATCAGATGCACATCCATGAAGGTTTTCACATGTGGGCGAAACGCTTTGACTGCTGGCGGGCCAAACGTCAGATTTGGCACGAAATGCCCATCCATCACATCCACATGCACCCAATCGGCACCTTGTGCTTCAATGGCTTGAATTTCCTCACCAAAATTGGCGAAATCCGCGCTTAGGATCGACGGGGCGATCTTGATGGAACGGTCGAATGACATGTTTGTCTCCTGCATGCGGCGCGATTGATTGCTTTGCGGCTTTGTGCAACCAATGGCAGGGCGCGTCCAGTAAATTTGAAAGGTCACACTGATGCAAGGCATGATGATGCACCGTGATTTGCGGATCATCGACATCCTGACTTTCGCCGCTGAGGCTTATGGCGATCAGGGGATCGTCTCGGCGTGTGAAGATGGTAGCCGGCACCGGATCAGCTATCCTCAGGTGCTGGGCCGGGTTGCCCAGCTGTCACATGCGCTGGTGGCCATGGGGGTGCAACCGGGTGATCGTATTGGCACGCTCGCCTGGAACAGCTTTCGTCATTTTGAACTGTATTACGGCATCAGTGCTATTGGCGCGGTGTGTCATACTCTCAACCTCCGCCTGCCGCGCGAGCAATTGATCTATATGCTGCATCATGCCGAGGATCGCGTGCTGTTTGTTGATCCCTCCCTCGTGTCCTTGGTTGAGGGTATGGGCGATGACCTGCCAGCAGGGATCAGGCTGATTGTCCTGTGTGACGCCAATGACATGCCCGAAAGCTCACTGGATTTGGTTTGCTATGAAGATTTGATCGCGCCGCAGCCTGCGCAATATGACTGGCCCAGATGGCCCGAGGATACTGCCGCGGGCCTGTGTTACACCTCTGGTACCACCGGGCCACCCAAGGGCGCTCTTTATTCGCACCGATCCATTGTGATCCATGCCATGATGGTACCGTTGGGGTTTACCAACAGCTTTCACGCGGGGCGCAAAGTGCTGCCTGTGGTGCCGCTTTTTCATGTCAATGCCTGGGGTCTGCCCTATGTGGCTCCGCTTACCGGGATGACCATGGTGATGCCCGGGCGGCATCTGGATGGAGAGAGCCTTTATCAACTGATGGACGCCGAGCAAGTCTGGTCGGCATGGGGGGTACCCACTGTGTGGGCTGGCGTGCTGGCCACAATTCGTGACAAAGGCACGCCGCCCAATGGGTTGGGTGATCTTGTTGTCGGGGGGGCTGCGGCTGCGGCTTCGATGATCGCGGCCTATGAAGAGATGGGCATTTACGTCAATCATGTTTGGGGTATGACCGAGATGAGCCCCGTCGGCACCCGTGGGATTGTGCCGTCGCAGATGGCAGACGCTCCGCTGGCGGCGCAGATTGAGGAGAAATCCTGTGCGGGTCGGCGCTTGTTTGGGGTTGAGTTCAAGATTGTCGATGATACCGGCGCGGTATTGCCACATGACGGTGCATCCACTGGCGAATTGTTCGTCCGGGGCAACAGTGTGATCCGTGGTTATTTCAACAACGCCCAAGCGAGCGCCACAGTCATGGATGCAGACGGCTGGTTTGGCACCGGTGATGTGGCCACAATCGGCCCGGATGGCCGTCTGGTGATCCGCGACCGCGCCAAGGATCTGGTAAAGTCGGAGGGAGAGTGGATCAGCTCGATTGATCTGGAAAATGCCGCTTTATCTCATTCAAGAATCAAAACCTGTGCCGTTGTGGCCGTGCCACATCCTAAGTGGGATGAAAGGCCTATTCTGGTGGCAGTTGCCGCCTCGGATGATCACCCGACGCTGGAAGAAATCCATGCTCATCTGGCGTCAGATTTCGCCTCTTGGCAATTGCCAGATGACCTGATCCTTGTAGAAGAATTACCGATGACAGCCACTGGAAAGGTATCAAAACTGAAATTACGCCAACAACTTGCGGGATATATCCTGCCGGAAATGCGATGACGGGTACGCTTGATACATCCGCAGTCGCCGCTTGGGTTGCGGGCCGTTTGCCGGGATTTGACGGTCCTGTCAGCGCCAGCAAAATTACGGGCGGGCAATCCAACCCGACCTATCTTTTGGATGCCGCAAATCACCGCTATATCCTGCGGCGCAAACCGCCAGGTATCTTGTTGAAATCCGCCCATGCGGTGGACCGCGAGTTTCGTGTGCAAAACGCGTTGGCAGGCAGTGATGTCCCTGTCGCTGCTATGCGTTTGCTGTGCGAAGATGACAATGTGATCGGCTCGGCCTTTTATATCATGGATGAGGTCGCGGGCCGTAACTTTGATGATCCCTGTTTGCCCGGGTTAAGCAACGGCGACCGCAGTGCCATCATCAATGAGATGAACCGCGTTCTGGCCGCCATCCATTCGGTAGACATCGGGGCTGTTGGGCTGAATGATTTTGGCCCTGATGGCAATTACTTTCGCCGACAGGTGGATCGCTGGTCAAAACAGTATGCGGCCAGTCAGACCGATGATCTGTCAGATATGACAGCGCTGATGGCATGGTTGGATACCAATATCCCCGCAGATGACGGCCAGCGGTGTCTGGTGCACGGGGATTACCGGCTCGACAATTTGTTGTTTGCGCCCGCAGGAACGCAATGCGTTGCGGTTCTGGATTGGGAACTGTCCACCATTGGCCACCCCTATGCCGATCTGGCGGCGGTCATCATGCAATGGGGGATGCCTGTGGGGGCCGTTGGGCGCGGGTTATCGGGGGTTGATCGCGCAGCGCAAGGTCTGTGGAGCGATCAGCACTTCATCGACACCTACTGCGCGCGCCGTGGGCTGCCAAAGATCAAGAACTTCGGATTTTACCTGGCCTTCTGCCATTTCCGCATGGCCGCAATCCTTCAGGGCGTGAAGAAACGCAGCCTGGATGGCAATGCCTCGGACCCGGCAAAGGGCCTGATGTTGGGCCGCTATGTGCCCGAGTTCGCGCGACAGGGCCTGGAGGCAGCCCTGCGCGATGCTTAGTTGGTGCGGCTATCAGGCGATTTGGCCCGGCAAGCTGCACAGGTCGGTCTTGTGAAGAATCGACGTTAGAAACCGGCCTTCTGTCGTGTCTTTGATGGCATAGCCATAGCCACGCAGACGGTGTTTCCATTCTCTCTCAGAGACGGCCAAGGCGCGTTCACGCATGGCAAGGGACTGAAATTCGTTACTCATCTTTGTACTCTGCATCGGTCTGTTTCCTGTTTAACTACAATCGTTGCAGGATCAGGGATAATTAAAGACCATGGCCGAATTCGTGAACAATTGTGTCAATAGCGAGGATTGTTCATGACATGGATACAATCGACGTTTCGTGCTGAATTGATTGTAGGTCGTTCCCTAGGATCAAGTACTCGGATGATCCGGGCGCGCCTGATACCCTTTCAAGTGCTTTGGTG
>DFBW01000313.1:6845-7265 GCA_002366775.1 Roseovarius sp. UBA3070
CTGCCTATAGATACATGGCTTCTTTCAACTGTCCCACCGGAGTTCCCATGGCCCGCGTAACCACCGAAGATTGCGTCGACAAGGTACCTAACCGTTTTGAGCTGGTGATGCTTGCTGCTCACCGTGCCCGCGAAATTTCGGCTGGATCGCCTATTACTGTGGATCGTGACAACGATAAGAACCCTGTCGTGTCCCTGCGTGAAATCGCAGAAGAGACCCAGTCAGCCGATGATCTGCGTGAGCGTCTGATCGAATCGAATCAGACTCAAATCGAAGTGGATGAACCCGAAGAAGACAGCATGGCGCTGTTGATGGGTGGCGGTGCCGAGGCAGACAAACCCGCCGATGACGACATGTCAGAGGAAAAACTGCTTCGGGCATTGATGGAAGCACAAGGCCAGGGCTAAGCCCCGGCCCCAC
>DFBW01000313.1:7313-8019 GCA_002366775.1 Roseovarius sp. UBA3070
GCCTATGGTCTTGAGATGCACGAGGGGCAAAAACGCCATTCCGGCGAGCCCTATTTCAGCCATCCCATTGCGGTTGCGATGATCCTGGCCGAGCAACGGCTGGATGATGCCACCATTATCACGGCGCTGTTGCATGACACCATCGAAGACACCCCCGCATCCTATGCCACAGTAACCGAGAAGTTTGGCGGCGAAATCGCTGATCTGGTGGATGGCGTCACCAAGCTGACCAACCTTCAACTCAGCTCGACGGAAACCCAGCAGGCCGAGAACTTTCGCAAGTTGTTCATGGCCATGTCCAAGGATATGCGTGTGATCCTGGTCAAGCTGGCCGACCGTCTGCACAATATGCGCACGATCAAGGCAATGCGCCCCGACAAGCAGCACCAGAAAGCCCGCGAGACGATGGATATCTTCGCACCGCTGGCGGGCCGCATGGGCATGCAATGGATGCGCGAAGAGCTGGAAGACCTGGCCTTTAAAGTACTGAACCCCGAGGCGCGCGCATCAATCATCCGCCGGTTTTTGACGCTGCAAAAAGCCTCGGACGATGTGATTGGCCGGATCACCACCGATATGCGTCATGAATTCAGCAAGGCCGGTGTTACGGCCGAGGTGCTGGGGCGCGCCAAGAAACCCTATTCGATCTGGCGCAAAATGCAGGAGAAGGATATTGGGTTCTCTCGTCTGTCTGACATCTACGGCT
>DFBW01000231.1:0-7706 GCA_002366775.1 Roseovarius sp. UBA3070
GATGGATGATGGCACCTGTGCCCGTCTTGGCGCGCAACATTATGTGATGACCACCACCACCGCCGCCGCCAGGCAGGTGATGCGCCATCTTGAGTTTGCGCATCAATGCATCGCCCCGCACTTGGATGTGCGAATGACCTCAGTCACCGAACAATGGGCGCAATTTGCTGTGGCTGGGCCACAATCGCGCGCGTTGCTGAACGATCTGCTGGATGATCCCATTGATGACAGTGGCTTTCCCTTCATGGCCTGTGGCCTTGTGTCGGTGGGCGCCGTCAACGCGCGCCTTTTCCGCATCTCATTTTCCGGTGAGCACGCCTATGAACTGGCCGTGCCGGCCCGTTATGGCGACAGCCTGTTTCGGGAACTGCTGACGCGTGCCGATGCGCTGGGCGGTGGGGCCTACGGGATGGAAGCCCTGAACGTGCTGCGGGTTGAAAAAGGCTTTATCACCCACGCTGAAATTCATGGTCGGGTGAGTGCCTTTGATATTGGCATGCAGCGTATGATCAGCGCCAAGAAGGATTGCATCGGCAAGGCCATGGCCGCGCGCCCCGGTCTGAGCGGTCCTGAGAGGGAGCAATTGGTTGGCCTGCGCCCCTCAGGGGCGGTCAAACAGCTGACGGCTGGCGCTCATTTGTTCAATGCAGATGACGAAGCCAATCGCGTGAACGATCAGGGCTATGTCACCTCGGTTGCCTTTTCGCCCACCTTGGGCACCAATCTGGCGATGGGCTTTTTGCGCGACGGGCGTGCGCGCCACGGCGAAATCGTGCGTATGGTTGATCATCTGGGCAATGTTGAAACCCTGTGCGAAGTGATTGATCCCGTTGTCTTTGATCCCGAAGGAGGGCGCACACGTGGTTGAACTGACCCCCAGATCGCCCTGCGGCGACGCATTGCCCCTGACCATCGCCACAGTGACACTGAGCGAGGTAAACCCCGGCGCATTGACCAGCGTCGCTGCCTTTCAGGGACAGGACGCGGCCTTGTCGGTGGCCCTAAAAGCGGCACATGGCATGGACGCTCCCAAGCCCAACCGCGCCACTGGCAAAGACGGCGCGCGCGCTATCTGGTTTGGTCAGCGAATGGCATTGCTGATGGGCCCCGCCCCAGATGCAGGTCTGGCCAAATATGCCGCCCTCACCGATCAATCCGATGCCTGGGCCGTGGTGCGGTTGCAGGGCCGTGGCGCGCGTGATGTGCTGGCCCGGCTGACGCCGCTGGATCTGCGGGCAGGTGTGTTTAAGCGGGGCCACACCGCGCGCAGCGATCTGCAACATATGATGTCATCCATCACGCGCGTGGGGGAAGACGCCTATATAATCATGGTGTTCCGTGGCTTTGCCGAAACATTGGTGCATGATCTGCAAACCGCGATGCGCCGGGTGGCCTCGCGCTGAGCCGCCCCATAATCGGGGCAATGCCTTGCCTCTGACATCTCAGCCAGAACAGGATACCTTGGCCGCAGATGACGTTGATTCCCGTGAGGTTTGCCTATGTTTCGTTTCGTTTTTCCTATGCTGTTCATTGCCACGCCGCTATTGGCGCAAGACAAGGAACAGCTCTGTGCGACCTCAGCTGAGATCGCAGGTCTCGCCGTGGTGGAACGCGCCGCAGGCGAAGAAAGTGCCAAAACAATCAAGGCCATCACCGCCGATCTGGACGGCGACAAAGCCAACTATGCTGGTGCTGTGCAGCCGATTGTCGATTGGGTCTATTCCCTGCCCGAAGACCAGCTGAGCGATGAGGTCGCAACGGCCTATGAAGCCGCCTGTTTGGCACAATAAGCGCGCACCAGCTCTGGACTCGGGGCGTCTGCGGCCCGATATATAAGCGATGAGCCTGCCACCCGGTTTCCTTGATGAATTGCGCACACGCACGTCCCTCAGCCAGGTTGTGGGGCGCAAAGTTACTTGGGACACACGCAGATCCAATCAGGGCAAAGGCGATATGTGGTCGCCATGCCCGTTCCATCAGGAAAAAACCGCCAGCTTTCATGTGGATGATCGCAAAGGGTTTTATTACTGCTTTGGATGTCACGCCAAGGGCGATGCAATTTCCTTTGTGAAAGACACCGAAAACGTGGATTTCATGGAGGCGGTAAAAATCCTGGCCGCCGAAGCCGGGATGACCATGCCCGAACGTGACCCCCAGGCGCAGGCCAAGGCCGACCGCGCCAGCCAATTGGCCGATGTCATGCAAATCGCTGTGCAGTATTTCAGGTTACAACTGAAAACCGGGGCAGGGGCCGCCGCGCGGGACTATCTGCAAGGGCGTCGCCTGTCTGAGGCCGCGTTGGAGCGGTTTGAAATCGGATTTGCCCCCGATGCCTGGCAGGGCCTTTGGGACCATCTGAAAGCCAAAAACATCGAGGATCAGCTGATCCTTGATGCAGGTCTCGCCAAGCCATCTCAAAAAGGCGGCAGGCCCTATGATACCTTCCGGGGCCGCATCATGTACCCGATCCGCGATGCCCGCGGGCGCTGCATTGCCTTTGGTGGCCGCGCGATGGATCCCAACGATAACGCCAAATATCTGAACTCGCCGGAAACCGCGCTGTTTGATAAATCCCGCACGCTTTATCACCACGGCCCCGCGCGCGAGGCTTGTGGCAAAGGCCAGCCCTTGATCGTGGCCGAGGGATATATGGATGTGATCGCTCTTGCCGAAGGTGGCTTTGGCGCTGCGGTGGCCCCTTTGGGCACGGCTATCAGCGAACATCAGTTGCAAATGCTGTGGCGTATGGCGGATGAACCTATCGTGGCGCTGGATGGAGACACGGCCGGGATGCGCGCCGCCCACCGGGTGATCGACATTGCCCTGCCTTTGCTGGAGGCCGGGAAATCCCTGCGGTTTGCCCTGATGCCTGACGGGCAAGACCCCGATGATCTGATCCGTGCCCAAGGCCCTGCCGCAGTGCAGGCCGTTTTGGATCGTGCTCTGCCCATGGTGCAATTGCTGTGGCAGCGCGAAACCGAAGGCCGGGTCTATGATAGCCCCGAACGCAAAGCCGCGTTGGATAAAACCCTGCGCGAAAAGATCAAACTGATCGCCGATCCTTCGATCCGCGCGCATTATGGTCAGGCCATCAAAGACCTGCGTTGGGAGCTGTTTTCGCCGCGCCGCGCACCTCAACAAAGCACCGGAGCAAAGCGCAAATGGAACGCACCCGATCCGGCAATGCCATCCACCAAATCCTCCATGCTGGTGGCGGCGGGCGACAGCGCACAGGTGCAAATGCGCGAAGCTGTCATTCTGGCCACATTGGTCTGCTGCCCGGATGTAACAGAAGAATTTGAACACGCGATTGAGGCGATGGACTGCGCCAACCCAGAGTATGCCCGCCTGCGCGATGTGATCCTGCGCGCGGCCTCAACCGGGGCAGAAAGCCTTGAATTGCATATCGAAAAAGAAATGGGCCCGCACGCCCTTGAAAAGCTAATGAGCTTGCCCCATGTGGCACTGACACCCACGGTGCGCCACCCCGGAGAGGTGGACATAGCCCGCATGACCATGGCCGAAGAACTGGCCAAGCTGGACGCACAAAGGGGGCTGAGTGCCGAGATATCCGAAGCTGCCGAAGACATCGCCCATATTGCAGATGAAAGCGTTACATACCGCTTGCAACAGGCCGCCGAAGCCCGTAATCGCGCGGTGCGCAGCGAGCAAGAAGACCGATCCGAATACGACCTCGCGGACAATGGCGCGCGAATCAAACGAGACGAAAAAGCGCGGCTGGCCGCGTTGCTGGACGAGATTAAATATTCCAAACCGGGGCAGTAACGCCACTTTCCGCAGGAATGGTTAAGAAAAACAGGGTAAACGTCTGTACGAATCACCAGATCACGCTAATGATTCGCTTTGACCGAATCAGCGTACTGCCCGAATCACGTTAGGAGCCTTGCATGGCCGCAAAGACCTCAGAAGAGCAAAAGCCCGACGAGCAGGATGCCGAACACTCGCTGGATATGAGCCAGGCCGCGGTCAAGAAGATGATCGCCGAGGCGCGCGAGAAGGGCTACATCACTTACGATCAGCTCAACGAGGTGCTGCCACCCGAGCAGGTTAGCTCAGAACAAATCGAAGATGTTATGTCGATGCTGTCCGAAATGGGCATCAACATCATTGAAAACGAAGAACTTGAAGAAGAAGAGCTGAAGTCCACCGCCGTGGCCGAAGTTGGCCGCAAGGGTGAGATCACGCTTGGCTCTGGCAAAGAAGAGAAGCTGGATCGCACCGATGATCCGGTGCGCATGTATCTGCGTGAAATGGGCAGCGTGGAGCTGCTCAGCCGCGAGGGCGAAATTGCCATCGCCAAACGCATCGAGGCCGGGCGCAACACGATGATCGCGGGCCTGTGCGAAAGCCCGCTGACCTTCCAGGCGATCACCATCTGGCGTGACGAACTGTTGGGCGAGGACATTCTGCTGCGCGACGTGATCGATCTGGAAGCCACATTTGGCAATCAGCTGGAAGAAGACGGTGAAACCGACACCCCTGCCGTGGACGCCGCCAATGTGACCAACGCCCCTGCTGCTGAAAAAGCTGAGGGTGAAGGCACAGCCGAGCTGGATGCTGACGGTAATCCGATTGCCACCGACGACGACGACGATGATGACGACGACGAACAGGCCAACATGAGCCTGGCCGCCATGGAGGCCGCGTTGAAGCCACGCGTGCTGGAAACGCTTGATCGCATCGCTGCTGACTATGAAATGCTGGCAGAAATGCAGGACAGCCGGATTTCGGCCACCCTGAATGAAGATGATTCATTCTCTAAAAAGCAAGAAGCGACCTATCAGAAACTGCGCTCTGAAATTGTTGAACTGGTGAACGAACTGCACCTGCACAACAACCGGATTGAGGCGTTGATTGACCAGCTTTATGGCATCAACCGCCGGATCATGCAGATCGACAGCGCCATGGTGAAGCTGGCGGATCAGGCCCGCATCAACCGCCGCGAATTTATCGACGAATATCGCGGTCGTGAGCTGGATCCGAACTGGCTTGAGGACATGGGCAAGAAATCCGGCCGGGGCTGGCAGATGTTCATGGAACGCTCGCCCGAGAAGGTTGAGGAACTGCGCGCAGAGATGGCACAGGTTGGCCAATATGTCGGCCTTGATATCCCAGAATTCCGCCGCATCGTGCAGCAGGTTCAAAAGGGTGAAAAAGAGGCGCGCCAGGCCAAGAAGGAAATGGTCGAAGCAAACCTGCGTCTGGTGATCTCAATCGCCAAGAAATACACCAACCGTGGCCTGCAATTCCTTGATTTGATTCAGGAAGGTAACATCGGCCTGATGAAAGCGGTTGATAAGTTTGAGTATCGCCGCGGCTACAAATTTTCGACCTATGCCACCTGGTGGATTCGCCAGGCCATTACCCGCTCGATCGCCGATCAGGCGCGCACCATCCGTATTCCGGTGCATATGATCGAAACGATCAACAAACTGGTGCGCACTGGCCGTCAGATGCTGCACGAGATTGGCCGCGAGCCGACACCCGAAGAATTGGCCGAAAAGCTGCAAATGCCGCTTGAGAAGGTCCGCAAGGTGATGAAAATCGCCAAGGAGCCGATTTCACTTGAAACACCAATTGGCGATGAAGAAGACAGCCAGCTGGGCGATTTCATCGAAGACAAAAACGTGATCCTGCCGCTGGATTCTGCCATTCAGGACAACCTGAAAGAAACCACAACGCGGGTTTTGTCATCACTGACCCCGCGCGAAGAACGCGTGCTGCGCATGCGCTTTGGCATCGGCATGAACACCGATCACACGCTTGAAGAAGTTGGCCAGCAGTTCTCGGTCACCCGCGAACGTATCCGCCAGATCGAAGCAAAAGCGCTTCGCAAGCTGAAACACCCCAGCCGTAGCCGGAAATTGCGGAGCTTCCTGGATCAGTAAGTGAGCTCCCAACTGAATGAAGTCCTAAGCATACTCACCCCAACGGGGTGGGTATTTGCTTATTTCACGACGCTTTCTTCAGTTTGCGCCTTTTCGATGTATTTTGACAAACTGCGCGCGGAACGTGGTTTGTGGCGGATTCCAGAAGCCACATTGTTGGGGTGGGCATTTTTGGGCGGGGCAGTGGGCGGCAAACTGGCGCAAAAGCTGTTTCGCCACAAAACCCGCAAACAGCCCTTTGCCGGTCAGTTGAACAGTTTGGTGATCTGGAATTTCGTGCTGTATCTGGTAATTCTTGTCCCAACCCTGAGAGAATTGGCGCTATCAGTGTTGGTTGGAGTGTATGAAACGCTAAAGTCGAGCTAGCGGGCCAACCCCTCCGCCACCACCATCCACACCGGCAATGTCACCGCACTCAGCAACGTGGATTGCGCAATCAGTGTGGCCACCAATTGCCGATCAGCCCCGAACCCTGATGCCAAAACATGGGCCGCCGAGGCGGTGGGCAGGGCGGCAAACACCACCAACACCGGCACGATCGGATGGCTGATGCCAAAGGCCATGGCCACCAAAGCCACCGCCAAAGGCAACATCACCAGCTTGGTGGCGACCAAAATGCCGGAAAACCTGTCCAATTTGCCCAAGGCGCGCCAATTCAACGTCGCCCCGATTGAAATCAACGCCACCGGGATGGCCGCCTGTGATAGCATGGTGATGGGCGCCATGATCGGCAGCGGTATCGCCACGCCACTCAACCCCACAGCCACCCCCGCAAGGCTGGCCAGCAAAAATGGGTTCAGCGCCACTTTGCGCAACGCCACCGCCAGGCCCAACCCCTCGCCACGCGACAGGGCCGAGACGGCAAAAATATTGGCCATCGGGATGCCAAGGCCGATGGTGATGGCATAAAGCGAGACATCCGCCGATGGCAGTGCACTGACAACCACAAATCCCAAGGCCGTGTTAAAGCGCCATGCCGTTTGCCAGCCACCTGCAAAATCCAGAAACCGCAAAGGGCCAAATGGCCGGGCCAACCATCCCAGCCCAAGCCCCAGCAGCAACACCGCCCAAACCAAAGGTCCAGTGATCAACAATTGCCCCGGATCAATCGGGCGCGACGATGCAGCGGTAAATATCAGCGCCGGAAACAGAATTTCAAAGTTCAACCTGTCCAGCCCCTGCCAGGCATTCTCAGACAGCCGCTTGCGCAGCAGCCCACCCAGCAACACCAGCAAGAAACTGGGCACAAGACCGGTTAGGATGATCCAGAACATTCACGCAATTCCCATCGTATGGCGTTGCTGAAGTGATGCCCTAGCCCGCCAGTCTTAACAAGCGGGTTTGGTGCCTTGCTGCGCTGTGCTAGGCTGCTTCCAAAACCCGTTTTGTGACCCAAGGAAATTGATATGCGCCGTTTAATCCGCACTTTAGGGATTTTCTTTGCCATGTTGTCCATCGTCGGCCCCGCCGCCGCCGTTGGGTGCTAGGCACCATGCAAACGACCTTTCGGATCACCACGCAAGGGCAGGGCCTGTATGAATTCACGCCACAGGTGGTGGATTGGGTGCGCGATGCGCAGATCAACACGGGCTTGTTGACGCTTTTTGTGCGCCACACCTCGGCCAGCCTGTTGATACAGGAAAACGCCGATCCAGAAGTCCAATCTGATCTGCGCGCCTTTTTCGCCCGGCTTGTGCCGCCCACAACCGACCCGTCCATGGCCTATCTCACCCATACCTATGAAGGCCCGGATGATATGCCTGCGCATATCAAGGCCGCGATGATGCCCGTCAGCCT
>DFBW01000231.1:7741-9956 GCA_002366775.1 Roseovarius sp. UBA3070
GATGCGCCTTATGACCGGCAGGTGGTTGCACATCTGTCCTGAGATCGAACCTTGGGCGGGACAACCACCCGAGATGCCCAATGACAAGGGGAACGCGCTGCACAAAACGCGCCCAAATCAAGTGATGCGCGCTGGCTGGGCCTCATTGAAGGCCCAAAAGCCTCACTTCCCAACAGACTGTATGTTGGGGCTGCATTTCCCCTCTACCCAAAACCTTGCGGGTGGCCTATAGTGCCTGTGGATACTTGGGCAATAGACCCATGACCAAGAGGCAGAGACAGAAAAGGGGACCGGCCTATGCGCTGCCCGTTTTGCGGAAATATTGATACCCAGGTGAAGGATTCCCGACCGGCGGAGGATCACGTTTCGATCCGGCGCAGGCGGTTTTGCCCTGCCTGTGGTGGACGGTTCACCACCTATGAGCGCGTGCAACTGCGTGATTTGGTGGTTGTTAAATCCAACGGTCGCCGGGAAGATTTTGACCGTGACAAGCTGGAACGTTCAATCCGGATCGCGTTGCAAAAACGCCCCGTAGACCCCGAGCGCGTGGAGCAGATGATCTCAGGCATCGTGCGGCGGTTGGAAAGTCTTGGCGAAACCGACATCAAATCCAAAGTTGTGGGCGAGATCGTTATGGAAAGCCTGGCGCGGATAGACACGGTTGCCTATGTGAGATTTGCCAGTGTTTACAAGAACTTCCAGGCAGCAGATGACTTTGACAAATTTGTCAGTGAACTGCGCCCCGATGATGCCATCGAAGATCCCGAGGATCCGTGAGGCAAGATGACCAACGGTTTATGGCGCTGGCCCTGTCTTTGGGCCGGCGTGGGCGGGGGCAGACCTGGCCCAACCCGGCCGTGGGATGTGTGATTGTCAAAGACGGCCGTATTGTCGGGCGCGGTTGGACCGCGCCGGGGGGGCGGCCACATGCAGAACCCCAAGCCCTGGCGCAAGCCGGGGCTTTGGCGCGCGGGGCTGACGTCTATGTCACGTTGGAACCTTGTGCTCACCATGGCCAAACGCCCCCCTGCACGGATGCGTTGATCGCCGCTCAGGTTGCGCGCGTTGTGGCCCCGCTGGCTGACAGCGATACGCGCGTTTCGGGCAAAGGTTTTGCCGCGTTGCGCAATGCCGGCATTGAGGTGGTCACAGGCGTAATGGCAAAAGAAGCGGCCCGAGATCACGCCGGTTTCTTTTTGCGTATCGAACAGGGCCGCCCTTTTGTGACGCTCAAGCTGGCCAGTTCGTTTGACGGGCGCATTGCCACCGCAAGCGGGCACAGCCAATGGATCACCGGACCTGAGGCGCGACGCGAAGTGCATGCCCTGCGCGCGCGCCATGATGCGGTGATGGTGGGGGCGGGCACAGCGCGCGCTGATGATCCGTCACTGACCCTGCGTGATATGGGGATGACACATCAGCCAGTGCGCATTGTTGCCTCGCGTCAGTTGGATTTGCCAATGATGTCCAATTTGGCACGCACCGCCACGGACGTGCCGGTGTGGTTGTGCCATGGCCCGGATGCAGACGCTGCGTTGAAGGACGCGTGGCGTGGGATCGGGGCAACCTTGATCGAATGCGCTCAAGCGTCGCGGCACCTGAAAATGCACGCGGTTTTACAGGCCTTGGGCGACAAAGGCCTGACACGCGTGTTTTGCGAAGGCGGCGGTGCTTTGGCCGCGTCACTTCTGGCCGCCGATCTGGTGGATGAGCTGGTCGGCTTCACCGCAGGCTTTGGGATCGGTGCCGAAGGATTGCCCTCACTGGGCGCCATGGGGCAGGCCCGTCTGGAGGAGGCAACCCGGTTCAAACTGGTGGAAACCCGTGCCATCGGCGGCGATGTGATGCACCGCTGGGTGCGCTGAGGCGATCTGCCCTAGCGCCACAGCCGTGCATAGGATGCAAACACCCCCTGAAGTTTTGACACCAGCCGGTTGATCCGTCCGGGATGGGGCACCGCGCCTGTGGCCAGTCGTTCTGCCGCAATCTCTACGGGGCAGGGCAGGGCCGTCAGCGGGTCATGATAACGCGGATAGTCAATCAGCGCGGCATGTACCAATCCATTCAATGTCATTTGCGCGCGACGGCGCGCTGGCACCTCGCCCAGATCACGGGTCAGGCCCCACCCGGCATAAAAGGGAGCACCTGTGGTGGTCACCTTTACGCCCCGGATCAACGCCTCAAACCCAAGCAGCGAGGTCATGGTCCAAACCTC
>DFBW01000231.1:10112-10694 GCA_002366775.1 Roseovarius sp. UBA3070
CCCGGCACCAGAATACGGTGGCCTTCGGGCAGGTCCGGGCGCGCGCCGCCAAGGTTGTACTTTGACAGCCCAGCCTTGCGCAGCTGCATGATCAGTTTCTCGGCCCGCAGGTCTTGATCGGGGCGCAGATCAGCCCGCTTGGCGATCATCCTTTCCANNCTTTCGCGCGTGGGATCATAGTAAATCCCCAGATCATCACAGACCAACGACAAAGGCGGCACCAGCTCCGCGCCCAACCCGCGCGAGCGTAAAAATCCGTCTTCCACCCGCATGGCTGTGGTCTGTGGGTCAGCTTTTCCTGCCCAGACCATGTGGTTGCCCTCTCCCTCGCCATCGCCCTTAGCTGGTGCCGGATCGTTGGAAAATCGCAATGGTTTGCCTTGTGCCCCAAAGAACCCCTGCAAGGGTTTGCGCTTCCACAGCCGCATACCATGGGCCGTCCAACCGCTGTGGTCCTCTCGCCAGGCGCGGGTTTGGGCCTCTAGCGTGGTGATGGCGTCTTCCAGTTCGCATAATTTATCACGGTAGGGGTCGTACCACACCGGGTATAAAATCATCGCGGCGGCAAACATCTGCGCGCGG
>DFBW01000176.1:0-813 GCA_002366775.1 Roseovarius sp. UBA3070
GCTGCGCGAGGTTGCGCGCACCTTTGCCGGGGCCAAGGCGGCGATGATTTTCTGGGGTATGGGTGTCAGCCAACACATCCATGGCACCGACAATTCGCGCTGTTTGATCAGCCTGGCGCTGATGACAGGCCAGGTGGGTCGCCCCGGCGCGGGCCTGCATCCTTTGCGGGGGCAAAACAACGTGCAAGGCGCGTCAGATGCGGGGCTGATCCCGATGTTTTTGCCGGATTATCAGTCTGTCACTGATGACGGCGTGCGCAGCGCTTTTACCGATGTCTGGAAGTCGGGTGATTTCAGCGCTGAAAAAGGCCTGACCGTGACCGAAATCATGGATGCGGTGCATGATGATAAGATCAAGGGCATGTATATCTTGGGTGAGAACCCGGCAATGAGCGATCCTGATGTAGAGCATGCGCGTGATGCGCTGGCCAAGCTGGAGCATCTGGTGGTGCAGGACATCTTCATCACCGAAACCGCGAATTATGCAGATGTGATCCTGCCTGCGAGTGCGTTTGCTGAAAAATCGGGAACCGTGACCAACACCAACCGTCAGGTGCAGATGGGGCGACGTGCCGTTTCGCCCCCCGGTGAAGCGCGCGAGGATTGGAAGATCACAACCGAGATGGCGCGCCGAATGGGCCTTGATTGGGCCTATGACAGCCCGGCGGACGTGTTTGCCGAGATGAAGCTGAATATGCCATCGCTGGACAATATCACCTGGGACCGGCTGGAGCGTGAAAACGCCGTGACCTACCCGTCGCTCAGCCCCGAAGACCCCGGTCAGGCGATTGTATTTGGCGATGGCTTTCCGCG
>DFBW01000176.1:902-2874 GCA_002366775.1 Roseovarius sp. UBA3070
TCCTCGGTGCTGGACGCGGTGGAGCCAGAGGCCAACTGTTCCATGCATCCCGCAACCCTGCGCCAACTGGGCGTGGAGCCGGGTGGCATGGTGCGTCTGACCACCAAGCGTGGAACGGTTGTGGTGATGGCGCGCGCTGATCGGGCGGTTGCCACAGATATGGTGTTCCTGCCGTTTGCCTATGTCGAAGCTGCGGCCAATATCCTGACCAACTCGGCGGTGGATCCTTATGGAAAAATCCCCGAGTTCAAGTTCTCAGCCGTCAGGGTTGAGCGGGTGAGTGAAGGTGCTGTTGCGGCACAGTAATCTGGCGTCAGCTGCAAAGATATTGAACGCGCCCGGAGTTGCACCGGGCGCGTTTTTCGTTACCCAAGCAACGTAATATTGCAAGTTCCGGCGTCACGGCGCAGCTGGTGGGTTTCGGCCAGCGAGGGGTCATTGATCCATGCGCGGGCGGTGTCGGCGTCCTTGAAGGACAAGATAACGCCGACTTCTGACAGATCGGGGGTGCCCTCGATCGCACTTAGATCGCGGCTGCTTTGCACAACTTGTGCCCCGTGGCGGGCCAAAGCTGCGCCTGCCTTTTCGCGGTAGGCGGCAAAGCTGTCTGGATTGGTGATTGTTAACTGGACATAGGCATGGACCATGGTTGGCTCCTTTGTTGAATGGTGATCCATTTAGGTTAGGCGCGCTGTGGGCGAGATTAAACGCGTGTATATGCACCTNNATGGCAGCACAGATGGCAGCGCAGTGGGATGATCTGAAAACGGTGATGCAGTTGGTGCGGGGGCGGTCCCTGGCGGCTGCGGCGCTGGCGCTGGGGGTGAATTATACCACCGTGGCCCGCCGTGTTGCGCGGGCCGAAGAGGCGCTGGGCGTGACTTTGTTTGAGCGGCTTGCGGATGGGTACCACCCCACCGAAGCTGGCGAAACCGTTGCACGCCACGCCGCAGAAATGGAAGCACAGGAGTTTGATCTTTTGCGAGCGCTTGGGCAGCAATCCAGCGCATTGTCCGGGCGATTGGTGGTGACGGCGCCCGAGCTTTTGTGCTCAACGCTGTTGCCGCAGGTGTTTGACGATTTTTGCACCCGCCACCCCGACATTGAGTTGGAAGTGCGGGCAGGTACTGACATGCTGGATCTGAACCGGCGCGAGGCAGATCTGGCGATACGGGTCAGTGATGACCCCGGTAACCAGCTAACAGGGGTGCGGCTGGCCGCCCAAGATACAGCCAGCTTTGCCACTCAGGATTGGGCAGATCGCATCGCGGCTGACCCCGGTGCGCAGATTGATTGGGTGGTATACTCCAAACCTGGTGCGGTGCCGCAGGCCTCGCTTGAAAACTTCCCGAACGCGCGGGTCAAGCTGCGGTTCAACGATATGATCGCCATGGCCGGTGCGGCACGGGCCGGGCTGGGCGTGGTGCGCATGCCGATGTTTTTGGGGCGGACATATTCTGAATTGGTACAGGTGCCGGTCCTGGCGCCGCAATCCTACACTGACATTTGGGTGGTGTCGCACCGCGATGTCTGGCCCACAGCGCGTGTGCAGGCCTTCCGCGATTGTCTGGTGCCCTATTTCAAAGAAAACCGTGCGATATTTGTGGCATGATATGTGTGCCTGCCACGGACGCAGCAGGGAACAGAATGCGAAATGGATGTCATAGCACTAGAGAGGATGTTATTCCCAAATCACATCACCCAGAAAAATATACCCGGCCCCATAGATGGTCTTGATCAATTTTGGGGCCTTGGGGTCTTCGCGCAGTTTGGTGCGCAAGCGAGAAATGCGAACATCCATCGCGCGGTCAAAACTTTCAGAAGCCGCACCACCCAGAGCCTCCTGCATCGCCTGGCGCGAAATCAGGCGTTTGGGGCGGTCCAAAAACAGCCGTAAAACCTCGCCTTCGGCATGCGAAAACGGGGTCTCTTCACCAGCGTCATTCTCTAGTACATAGCGGTCAAAATGGGC
>DFBW01000176.1:3037-3570 GCA_002366775.1 Roseovarius sp. UBA3070
AGTGGTGCGCAAAGCGGCTTCAAACTGGGCCGCGCGGCCAAAGGTCATGGTGCGATACCCCGCCTCTTCCAGCGCGTCGGCCAGCATGGTGCGAATCTCAGGTTCATCATCAAGGATTGTGACAAGGGGTTGGGTCATGATGTGGTCTCGGCTGGAAAAAGGGCAGATAGTTGATCCACTGTGAATGGCTTGCGCAGGACTGGCACACGCACGGCGGCGGATTGAAACAATGGGTCATCGGGTGGCAGAGATGTCATCAGGCAGACGGGGCAATTGCGCGCCTCAAGCTGGTCTAGCAGATCCAGGCCAGTTTGATCCCCTTCCAGTGAAATATCTGATAGGATGGCGGAAATTTCGGGCAGTTCGCTCAGCAATGCGCGCGCCTCAGCCACGCTGGCGGCTTCGACCACCGAATGGCCAACATCGCATAGCATATCGCGCACTGTGTTGCGCAGATCGGGGCTGTCTTCGACCAGCAGCACAAGGCCCGAGCGCGGGGCTATTCCCGCAATGCGCAGGGGCAGGCGCAATGT
>DFBW01000293.1 GCA_002366775.1 Roseovarius sp. UBA3070
GCGGATTGGGGCAAAATGATCATCGACGGGCGCAAGCTCCTTTCTGCCAATATCCTGCACATCGCCATTCCGCCGGCCCTTGCCCTGCTGAGCCTCGTGCTTGGGCTTAACTTCCTTGCCGATGGGCTGCGCGAAGAAAGCCTGAGGGATTAACCCGATGTCCAAGCTCAAACCCTACGACGGCCCAATTCTGGAAATTGACCAGCTCTCAATTTCATTCTTCACCCGCTTGCGCGAAATTCCGGCTGTTATGGATTTCTCGGTCGATATCCAACCGGGCGAGGCAGTAGGGCTGGTCGGCGAGTCGGGCTGCGGTAAATCCACAGTGGCGCTGGGGGTGATGCAGGACCTTGGGGTGAATGGCCGCATTGTTGGGGGGGCTGTCAGGTTTAAGGGGCAGGACCTCAGCCAGTTAAGCCCCGAGGAATTGCGCGACATTCGCGGCAATGAGATCGCCATGATCTATCAGGAGCCGATGGCCAGCCTGAACCCCGCCATGCGTGTGGGCCAGCAACTGAGCGAAGTTCCGATGATCCACGAAGGCATACCCCAGGCACAAGCCCGCCAACGCGCCCTTGACGTGGTGCGGGACGTAAAACTGCCCGACCCCGAGCGTATCCTCAGATCTTATCCACACCAGTTATCAGGTGGCCAGCAACAACGCATCGTCATCGCCATGGCACTGATGTCCAAACCCGCCTTGTTGATCCTTGATGAACCCACCACCGCACTGGATGTCACCGTTGAAGCGGCCGTTGTTGAGCTGGTCAAAGACCTCGGCAAGAAATACGGCACATCAATGTTGTTCATTTCGCACAATCTGGGGCTGGTGCTGGAAACCTGTGACCGGATTTGCGTGATGTATTCCGGCGAGGCGGTCGAAACCGGTTCCATCAAGGATGTGTTCGACCAGATGCAGCACCCCTATACACAGGCGTTGTTCCGCTCGATCCCCCTGCCCGGCGCGGACAAAAACACGCGGCCATTGGTGGCGATCCCCGGCAACTTCCCTTTACCACACGAGCGCCCGACGGGGTGTAATTTTGGCCCGCGCTGCGATTACTTTGCCCCCGGTCAGTGTGATCAACGCGCTGCCATCCCCATGCAACCGGCCAAAGGATTTGAGCGTCACGCATCGCGCTGCCTGCGCATGAGCGATATTGACTGGAACGCGCCAATCGCAACCGCTGTCAAAACCACAGCCTGTGATCCGGGCAAAGTGGTTCTGAAAGTCGACAACCTGCGCAAATATTACGAGGTCGCCGCCAATGCCTTGCTTGGGGCGCGTGGTGACAAGAAACTGGTCAAAGCCAATGAATGCCTCAGCTTTGAGGCGCATGAAGGTGAAACGCTGGCCATTGTGGGCGAAAGCGGTTGCGGAAAATCGACCTTTGCCAAGGTTCTGATGGGGCTTGAGACGGCCACTGACGGGCAAATCCTGCTGGATGGGCGCAACATCGAACAGACCCCGATCAATGCCCGCGACACGCAGACCGTTGCCGACATTCAGATGGTGTTCCAAAACCCGTTTGACACGCTCAACCCGTCTATGACCGTGGGGCGCCAGATCTTGCGCGCCCTTGAGGTATTTGGCCACGGCACCTCGCATGCCCAGCGCCACGGCGAAATGATGCGCGCGCTGGATCTGGTCAAGCTGCCGCGCGAATTTGCCACCCGGATGCCACGCCAATTGTCAGGCGGGCAAAAACAGCGTGTCGGCATTGCACGGGCCTTTGCGGGTGGTGCGCGGATCGTGGTGGCGGATGAGCCTGTCTCGGCTCTGGATGTATCGGTGCAGGCCGCTGTCGCGGATCTGCTGATGGACATTCAGCATGACCAGAAAACCACCCTGCTGTTCATCTCGCATGATCTGTCGATCGTGCGGTATCTGAGTGATCGGGTGATGGTGATGTATCTGGGGCATGTGGTCGAACTGGGCAGCACCGCCCAGGTCTTTGCCCCGCCCTACCATCCTTATACTGAGGCGCTCTTGTCTGCCGTGCCGATCGCCGACACCCGTGTGAAGAAGAAACATATCGTGCTTGAGGGGGATGTGCCCTCGGCCCTGAACCCACCGCCCGGCTGCCCGTTTCAAACACGCTGCCCCCGAAAATCCGATGTGCCGGGTGGTCTGTGTGACACACAACTGCCCCCCCTCCGCACATTGGACAATGGCCACCAGATCAAATGCCACCTTAGCGATGCCATCCTCTCTGGGATGGATCCGGTGTTCAAAATCAGCCCCGAAAACCGCTGAGTGGCGCCCATACTTCACTTTTCCATAAATACTTACAACTTATCCGCGCCCAAAGCACCGCGCCAGCCATAAGGTTTCAGTCATGTCCACCCTCCCCGATTTCCGCCTTGAAACACATTTCTCCAAATGGGAATTCAAAGCGCGCTACCATATGACCGCCTCAGACGCACAAAGCATGAGCCTGCGCGATCTTCTGGCCATGGCCACATCCGAAGAACGCGAAGACTTCGAGAACCTCTGGCTGGGGTACACCGAAACCTTCGGCGCACCTGATCTGCGTGACACTATTGCGGGCACCTATGCCAGCCAATCGGCTGACAATATCCTGTGCTTTGCAGGTGCCAGTGAAGGCATCTATGCCGCCAACAACGTGATTCTGGACAGCGACAGCCATGCCATTGTTGTCACACCCAACTATCAATCCCACGAAACCCTGCCCGTGGCGATATGCCAGGCCACAGGCGTGCCGCTTGATGGGGATGACAGCTGGTCATTGGATATTGACCGGATCAAGGCTGCGATCCAACCCAACACCAGGCTGGTGACCATCAATTTCCCACATAACCCGACCGGGGCCATCCTGCCGCGGGATCGCTACACGGCCCTGATCGACCTGTGCCGCCACCACGGTATCTACATCCTGCATGATGAAATTTTCCATGGGCTTGGCCCCAGCGGCACGCAACACCTGCCTTTCATCGCCGATGAATACGAACGGGGTCTGTCACTGGGTGTGATGTCCAAATCCTATGGGTTGCCGGGGCTGCGCATTGGCTGGATCGCCGCACAAGACCAAGACCTGCTGTCGCGGATGGAACGAATGAAACACTATTTATCCATCGCCAATTCAGCGCCCTCCGAACGGCTGGCCAGAATTGCCCTGCGCAACCGCGATACCCTTTTGGCGCGCACCTGCGCCATCGTCGATGAAAACCTGCCCAAATGGGACGCGTTTTTTGCCCGCCACCGGGATCTGTTTGACTGGACCCGCCCGCAAGGCGCCTGCATGGGCTTCCCCCGCTATAAAGGGCGCGAGGGCGTCGATGCCTTCTGTGCCAATCTGGTAGAGAAAAGCGGCGTGTTGTTTCTGCCCAGCACGATCTATTCCTCAGAGCTGACCCCAACACCCACCGACCGCTTTCGTCTGGGGTTCGGACGTTTGGGGCTGGACGAAGGCCTGGCCGCATTTGAAGCCCATATTCTGAATAACCGCGCAGATTAACCGCCCCGCAAGGGGGGGGCGTTATATATTAGATGGACAGCGCTGGCGCATTTCGCAATAAATCAGCAGATTCGAAATTTCTGAAACATAATTCAAGCAGGCTGAACTTGGCGATAAAAATTGAGATGCTGCGCTGTTTCCACATGGTCGCCGAGCACGGTAGCCTTGCAGATGCCGCTGATGCACTGGGGCGGACACCCTCGGCGGTGTCGATGATGCTCAAACAGTTTGAGGATCACATTGGCGCCCCTTTGTTTGAAAGCACCCGCAAATCCCGCCTGACGCCCCTGGGCGAAATGATCTATGCCGAAGCGGGCCGTGAACTGGCGCATTTTGACCGGACGGTTGACGCGATTGAGGGCCTCAGCCGTGCGGAGCAAGGGCATGTGCGCCTGGCCGTTACCCCATCTGTTGCCCAAACAGTGATGCCGCCCATTCTGCAAACCTATCTCAAACAGCACCCCGGCGTGTCGATCGAGATGATTGACACCGACAGCCGCTCCGTTCAGCGCGAACTGGTTTCAGAGCGCGCCGATATAGGCATGGCCAGCCTTGGCCCAATCGCGGGGTTTGAACGCGAACTGGCCTTCACCGATGCCTTTGGCGTTGTGTGCCCTGTGGATCATCCGCTCGCGCGCAACTGGAAGCGCTTGGGCTGGAAAGATCTGGAAGGCATCAATTTCATCGCCAATGGTCTGTGCGATCATATCCACGACGAAGGATTTGCGTCGATCATGGAGGCATCACGATTGATGGTGCGCAACACCGCCTCGATCCTGTCCCTGGTGCGCGCGGGCGTAGGTGTGACCCTGTTGCCCGAATTGGCCATTTTACCGGAATATGACGATCTGGAGTTTTTACCCCTTACCGACAGCACAGCCCGGCGCGAGGTGTGGATCATGACCCCACCAGACACCATGCTGACTCCGGCCGCGCGGGCGCTGGTGCAGGTGATCCGCCAAGTGGATTTCTCAGTGGTGCGCCCATCAGTTAAGTAAACCTGAAATATACTCAATCATTTTTCGTTTGCCTTAAGTGTTGAATTGTGGATTCTATGATCGCGGAATTTGGCGCCCAATTATCGGCGCGCGACTCGAATCAAAGGACATCATGACATGGCCACCAAACACCTGAACTATATCGCCGGGGATTGGGTTGCTGGCTCAAAAGAAATTGAGAACCGCAACCCTTCGGATATATCCGATCTGATTGGCATGTTCGCACAGGCCAGTGCCGCGCAACTGGATGATGCATTGTCCGCCGCCCGCGCAGCACAAGCCGAGTGGGCCGCCTACGGGCTGGAACGTAAACAAGCCGTTCTGATGTCGATCGGCACTGAAATGATGGCCCGCGCCGAAGAGTTGGGCACTTTGCTGAGCCGCGAAGAGGGCAAACCCTTCGCCGAAGGCAAAGGTGAAGTGTATCGTGCCGGGCAATTCTTTACCTATTACGCCCATGAGGTGCTGCGCCAACTGGGCGAAAATGCAGATTCTGTGCGCCCCAACATCGAAGTGGACGTTCGCCGCGAGCCAGTCGGCACTGTTGCCATCATCAGCCCGTGGAACTTTCCCACAGCGACCGCCAGTTGGAAAATTGCGCCAGCACTGGCCTATGGCAACGCCGTTTTGTGGAAACCAGCCAACGTAACACCCGCCTCAGCCGTGGCTCTGGCTGAGATCATCTCGCGTCAGGACATTCCCAAAGGCCTGTTCAACCTGGTGATGGGGGCTGGCCGGGATGTGGGCCAGCGCCTGGTCGAAAGCCCCATGGTGGATGCCATTTCGTTTACCGGCTCTGTGCCCGTGGGCAAAGGCATTGCAGCTGCCGCCATTCAGAACCTCACGCGTGTTCAAATGGAGATGGGCTCCAAAAACGCATTTGCCGTGATGGATGACGCCGACCTTGATCTGGCAGTTGCCCTGTCGCTGGGCGGGGCCTTTGGTGGCTCTGGCCAAAAATGCACCGCCTCGTCACGTCTGGTTGTGCATGACGCTATCCATGATGCGTTTGTGGAGAAACTGGTTGCCGGTGCACAGGCCATGAAAGTTGGCCACGCCATGCAAGCCGACGTTCAGATGGGCCCGATTGTAAGCGAACAACAGTTGAACGAAAACCTCGCCTATGCCGACCTTGGCCCCACTGAGGGCGCGGAACTGGCCTGCGGCGGCACCCGTCTGACGATGGAACACGAAGGGTATTACATGTCACCCGGCGTGTTCGTGAACACCACCAATGATATGCGCATCAACCGCGAGGAAATGTTCGCCCCCCTGACATCCGTCATCAAAGTGGGCAGCTATGACGAGGCACTGCATGTGGTCAACGATACCAACTTCGGCCTGACCTCGGGTATTGTCACCACATCACTGGCGCGCGCCACACATTTCCGCCGTAACGCCCGCACAGGTGTTGTCACCGTCAACCTGCCCACAGCAGGCACTGATTACCACGTTCAGTTTGGCGGACGTGGCGACAGCTCGTACGGCCCGCGCGAACAGGGCATTCATGCGCGCGACTTCTACACCACTGTCAAAACCGCCTATATCGCCGCCGGGGATCCGGTATGACCTACCGCATCGACTGCCTGCAATACGCCAATTGGTCGGAAAAGATCTTCCGCCAATTGCGGACAGGTGGGCTCGATGCGGTGCACGTCACGATCAGCTATCACGAAAACTTCCGCGAAACCGTGCTAAACATGGAGCAGTGGAACCGCTGGTTCGAACACTATCCCGACCTGATCATAAAGGGGCGGTGGGCGGGCGATGTGCGCTCGGCGCACGAGTCCGGCAAAACCGCCATCTTCTTTGGTTTCCAAAACCCTGCTCCAATGGAAGATGACATCGGCTTGGTCGAAATCCTGCACGACCTTGGCGCGCGCTTTATGCAGTTGACCTATAACAACCAATCCTTGCTGGCGACCGGCTGCTATGAAGCCGAAGATCCCGGCATCACCCGTATGGGCAAGCAGGTCATCAAGGAAATGAACCGTGTGGGCCTTGTGGTGGACATGAGCCACTCTGCTGATCGCTCAACCATTGAGGCCGCGGATATCTCTGAACGCCCCATCGCCATCACCCACGCCAATCTGCATTCCTGGCAGCCGGCTTTGCGCAACAAGCGCGACGACGTGGTGCGCGCTGTGGTGGAAAATGGTGGCATGATGGGGTTTTCGATGTACCCACATCACCTGAAGGGAAAATCCGACTGCACGCTGGATGATTTCTGCTCAATGATCGCCACCGCCGCCGAACGCTTTGGAGCCGAGCATTTCGGCATCGGGTCTGACCTGTGCCAGGATCAACCTGATTCAATCGTCGAATGGATGCGCGTGGGGCGCTGGTCCAAGGAAATTGACTATGGTGAAGGCTCTGCCGCCGCGCCCGGATTTCCGCCACAGCCCGACTGGTTCCGCGATAATCGCGATTTTGGCAATATTGAAAGCGGCCTGCGCAAGGTTGGGTTCAACGATGTCGAAGTCGCCGGGCTGATGGGCGACAATTGGCTGAACTTCTTTGACGAAAACTTCACCCCAACCGGGCAAATCTGACCTGATATCAAAAACCACGTCACACAATGGTGTCACGAGGAGGACCGAAATGCAACACCCAGAGCATGACATGACGATCCCCCCCCGTGACCCGGCCCAAGTTATGCGCCTGGCACGCATGGGGTCATTCCATCAATCGCGGCTCAGCTTCATGCGGATATTGTTGCGACGGCTCAAATCTGAACACTGGACGTTTGAACAACACCTGTTCAACATTGATGCACGCGGTGTGGGCCGTGCGGTCTATTGCGCCCATGGCCCTGACCGCAGCTATTCGCTGATCGCCTTTGCCAATGATTTGCCTCCCGAAAAACGCTCGGACCGGGTGATTGCCACTGAATGGGATGCCACCTTTACCCTGTTTGACGGCATCCCGAGCGAGGCCGACCTGGACCGCTTGCAAGGCAACATACCCAAACAGGAAGCCGGGCGCGTGAGCGAAAAAGAACTTTCGGTAAGCCGCGCCAACCGCTCGGTGCGATTGTGGGAACATGTGGTCACGGCCCTATCTGAGGGCCGCCAGCCGGACACCGCCAAGGTGCGGGATGTGGGCTATCTGATGCGCACCACCGCCGTATATGGCTCGGGCAAGCTTGGCGCGGCCGACCGCGAGATGATCGCAGAGCGCCCCGAATTCCGTGCACCTTTTCAGGTGGAAATGCTGTCAGTCTTTCTGACCCGTGGCTTTGTCATGGATCTGGTCGAACATATGGCTCACCAACGCGCGCCTGACACCGCCGTACCGCTGGACCCGGATTTGCGCCGCTGTTTTGGCATCGGCAATTCCACGGGCCTCGGGATGGCACCCTTTATGGTGACGCACCCGGTGCTGATCAACAATTGGATCGCCGCCAAAGAAACAGCATTGGCGCGGGTGCGATCCTTGCCCACCGCCACACAGGACGACGCCGATCTGTTCTGCCAGTTTAGCGCCCGCGCCGTGATCAATGCTGATACATGGACATCCAGCCATACCATTCAGATCGAAAAACTGACTGGCCTGCGCCGGGACATGACAAAGTTGCAAACCCATCTGAAATCGGCAGATCTGACCACCGACATGCCATGGAACCGGCTATGGCTTTGGGCTGAGGGCAATCTGACCCTGGAGGGCCAGGAGCAAACCGCCTCGCTTTTGCTGGAGCCTTATGGTGATTTGGTCGATGACCTGTCGGAGTGTATGGATGCCGACGAGCAGGAAAGCTGGCGCATTGACGGGGCGATGCCTGTGGCCGTCTTAAAGCAGCATATCGAGGCGGTTTACGACTGGGCACTTGATATCGACTGGACCAAAGACACAGCCAATGCCCGCGTCTGGTACACATCCGAGGAAAAGCTGGAACCACGCATCGGTGCACGCTTTGAAGAACCGATTGAAGCCTACGAGCAGCCGCTTTGCCCCGGACGTGATGCAGCCCGCCTATATAATGACTTATGTGCCTGCTCTGATGATCTGGTGGCCGAAGTCCTGCTGCGCGCCCCACAACACCGCCATATCCTGCGCCGCGTTCAGATTGCCGCGCGCCATCCTTATGCTGAAATCCACGACAATACGATTGATGCCAAGATGCTGCCGATTGACCTGCTGCGCGCCAAACTCAGCTTCTTTGGAGCGTGCCACTTTGATCCTCGATCTGATCGTTGGGTGCGGATCAATATGTTCAAACACGCCCCCTTCCCTCATGAGCTGGCCAACACCAGCGCTGAAGGCTGGGCGTATCCACCTTTGCCGGAGAGTGCCCAATGACCTGGTCCCTGGGAGAAATCGAAGTGCTGGCGCGCAAAGCCACCAAAGGCGCGGGCTATGATTGGGGTATCGCCGAGGAAGCGGGCAAAGCTGTGCGCTGGCTCTGTGCGGCCGGGTTGCCGGGAACAGATGTTTTGGCCGAATTGCTGACGCTGAACGACGGGCGCGCCTATAAGGACTGTTGCCCTGATTGCGCTGGCGCCCATTGGCAGGCCCGCGATGGGGTGCTGTGTCCTTTGATCACCGGCACCGCAATTTGTGATCGCGCTGGCATGCTGGCTCAGGGGGATAGGATCACTCTGGGCAAGGTCGCCTTTCCTTTGCTGCTGGTGCCCTACATTGCCTCGGCCTCGGATGGGGCGGGCAGAGCGATCAACATTGAATGGCCTGGCCTGACCATGTGCCGCGCAGATCGCAGCACCACCATTGACGCCACATCTGAAGCGATGGCGATGGGCAGCTGCGATACAGTCACCCTTCAGCACGCCAAGACCATGACAGGCACGCGTGTGCGCCGGGCCTATCGTGGCGACATCAGTGAACAGACGCGCCAGGTGCTGGCGGATTTTGCACACCGTACATATGCACCCGACACACCTGAAAGCCGCCTTTCAGGTGCCGGGGCCGGGCTGAGCGATAACGACTGAGGCGGTTCAGTTCATCGCCAAATTCAGCGCACAGGCATCAGTGATCAACTGGGGTCGCGTCTTGCAAAGACCCCTTGCCACCTCAAACGCGGCCAGAACTTTGGGGATATAATCGCGGGTTTCGGCATAGGGCGGCACGCCTTGGTGCTTCTTCACAGCACCTTCACCAGCATTATACCCCGCCAGTGCCAGGATCGCGTCCCCCTCAAACTCGCGCAAGAGCCAGCTGAGATATGCCACACCGCCTTTGATGTTTTGATCCGCTGACAGGCTGTCCTCAACCCCAAAGCGTTTGGCGGTATCGGGCATAAGTTGCATCAACCCCTGCGCACCTTTGTTTGATGTGGCCACATCACGCCCGCCCGATTCTACGGCGATCACCGCCAATACCAAGGCGGGTGAAACATCAGTTCCAATCGTTTCGCGCAGTATAGTGCCCCCCTGCGTTCGGGCGATGCCTTGCAGGTCTTGCAGGCGGGGGCCGGGAATGCTGCCACCGCCCGGCGCCTTGTTCAGCCCGGCTAGCGCCTTGGTTAACCGCTCCGTACTGTTCACGCCGATCTCATCCGGGACACTGGTCCAGAACCAATCATAAGTGGCCGTCTTGGGCACAACCGCAGTTGCCACCTCTGTTGCGTCCTCATCAGTGGCTTTGGACTTGGGCTTGGGCTTGGCAGCCTGCGGCTCAATCTGAACATTGATTCGATTCGTCGCCCCCTTCTTTGGTGGCTTGCTCATCTTGAAGGTAAATTCGGGAAAAGGCGGGGGATCGCCTGCGTGAACCGGCGATACGAGGGCAAACATCAGCCCGATCGCAAGAATCCTGTCAAATCGCATGATTTTTCCTGCTCTGCCATTTGGCTTTTTCGGGCATTATCGCAAAAGTCGCGGTTTTAAACTAGTATTGTTGCGCAAACAGAGACAGATTTTGGGGCAAATTTTCGCTCAATTACCTAAATTCGCATACAATACAACCTGTAAAAATCTTTTATTTTGTTTAATTTCAATAACTTAAATACCTAATCCGCAAAAAAGTTAATCAACCCTGAAATGGAACGAAAGGTGCCCCAATCGCGCCCGATTTCACTGGCTATATCTGCTCATACCGCAACGACAGAGCCCTTGAGAGAACGGCTCGCAACGTTGAAGCGGTTGCAAACCTGAATATCTGATCCTTTGGAGGGACCACACTATGACTAACTTCATGAACAAATTCCTGAAAGACGAAGACGGCGCCGTAACAGTTGACTGGGTTGTTTTGACCGCAGCCATCGTTGGCCTGGGTGTTGCTGGTATTTCCAGCGTACAGTCGGGTGTTGTTGGCCTGGCCGGAAGCATCGGCTCAGCTGTAAACGACGACACCTGGGTTGGCGCAGGCGTAGGCGAATAATAGTCTTCCCCGTCTTCTGACGATCAATTGGCCGCGCTCCATTCATGGGGCGCGGCCTTTTGTTGCCAAAATTGAGCAGAGCAGTAACAAGT
>DFBW01000021.1:0-3354 GCA_002366775.1 Roseovarius sp. UBA3070
TCTGAAGGTGAGGGGCGTGACCGCATCAGCCTGGGCCTGTGGCGTTTCACCAACGAGGCCCGCGCCCGTGTGTCGCGCCGCGCCCGTCTGTCGCCCGAGCTTTCACAGCTCTGGTTTGATCGCAGTTTGGGGCAATCCGCGCAGCTGCAACAACAGGCCAGTTAACCGCCGCCGCATGGCGTGACCTCCGTTTTGAGAAAAGGCGCGCAATTTAGCCCGAAAACCGGTTCCCACTTTTCGGATTGCAAAGTTTTTTGTCAGGCGCGCAATTTAACCCGAAAACCGGTTCCCACTTTTCGGATTGCGCTCTAGGGTCGCGCCATGTCCGACACCGCGATTACCTTCTCTCATGATCAGGCCGATGCCCATGATGCCATCGCAGCCATGCTGCGCCATGCGGGTATTGATCTGGATGATCACCTGCTGACTCCGCCGCGTGATGGCAAAGACAGTGTAATGGCCGTGATTGGCAAGGCCGGATCGGGTAAAACCCTATTGCTGGCAACGCTTTATAAGGCGTTGGAGCAAGCAGGCGTCGATATCATCTCGGGCGATTGGGAGGGCAAGCGGCGCAAGGACCGCCGGACGCTGGCGATCCTGGCCCCCACCAACAAAGCCGCCAGCGTGTTGCGCATGCACGGCGTGCCGGCCACAACCATTCATCGCATACTTTATACCCCGGTCTATGACCCGGAATACGAAAAGATCGCCGAATGGCTGGCCGGTCAGGGCGAGCGCCCCGAGATCGAAGGGCTGACGGATGTGGCCCTCGACCGGGCGTTTGCGTTTTATCAAACCAACAAATCCATTCCCGGTGCATTGGCCACCGCAGGTTTGCGCGGCTCGGATTTCATCACCGGCTGGAAGCGCCGGGAAGATCCGATGGACGTGGGCTTTGTTGATGAAGCCTCGATGCTGGACGAAAAGCAGTTCCAGGACCTTAAGGAGATTTTCCCAACCCTGTTGTTGTTTGGGGATCCCGCACAGTTGCCCCCGGTCAAGGGAGAAGGCGGCATGGTGTTTGACAAAATGCCTGAGCCCGCGATTTTGAAACTGGAACGTATTCACCGCCAGGACGCCGACAACCCTATTCTTGATCTGGCCCATGCTTTGGCCGATCCGGAGGTGGATTTTCACCACTTTGAAAAGATGGTCGAAGAGGCCGCGGGCCGTGATGAACGTGTGCAATGGGCGCAGCGGGTTGAGGTCGATCTGATGGCGCGCAGCCCGGTGTTGGTTTGGCGCAATGCCACACGCATCCGGCTGATCAATGCGTTTCGCTCCGTTCACGGCGCACCTGACACCGAGCTGATGGAAGGCGAGCCGCTGATCTGTGACGGGATCGAGCTGCCCTTGAAGCACCGCAAAAAACGTCTGGATCTTGAGGCGCGCGGCTTGATCAAAGGCGCGCAGGTGATTTACCTCGGGATGGGGCGCAAACCGGGGTTTTCGCGGCTGCATGTGATGGGGGCCGAAGACCCACAAGTCAGCGCCGCCAGCATTGTCAAAATCGAAAAACCGGATGAGGAAGAGCCCTTCATCCCCTTTGCGGCGCGCATGGGGGCCACGTTTTTACATGGCGCTGCGGTGACCATTCACAAGGCGCAGGGCAGCCAGTGGCGCGATGTGCAGGTCTTTGCCCCTGATATATATGCCGCCGCCCGCATGGGGCGCTCGGAAGCGGGCCAGCCGTTGTGGAAACGTCTGGCCTATGTGGCCATCACCCGCGCCGAAGAACGCCTGCATTGGGTGGTGCGCAACCGGCTGGCAAAACCCACAGCACCCTTGCGCGTAGACGATTTGCGCACGGCACCTGCCCCGCTGGCCTTGGAGGTTGAAGAGATATGAAAAGCATTATCATCACCGGGGCCAGTTCGGGCATTGGCCGCGCAACAGCAGAGCATTTCCTGGGCGCGGGATGGCGTGTGGGCCTGATCGCTCGCCGCGCCGAGCGGCTGGAGGAGATAGCAGCGGGCCACCCGAATGCCATCGCCCTGCCCTGCGATGTAACCGACGCCGAGGCGATGAAAACTGCCTTCGCGCAGTTCACGTCCCAAGCTGGGCGGCTGGATGTTTTGTTCAACAATGTAGGCCTGTTTGGCCCTGCCGGCTTGATTGACGAAATCCCTCTGGACGGGTTCGAGCAGGTGATGAACGTCAACATTCGTGGCATGTTTATCGCAGCACAGTTGGCGTTTGGGCAGATGCGCAACCAATCACCACAGGGCGGGCGAATCATCAACAATGGGTCGCTCTCGGCGCATAATCCGCGGCCTGGTTCGGTGTGTTATACAACGTCCAAACATGCCATCACCGGGCTGACACGCAGCCTGTCACTGGATGGGCGCGCCTTTGATATTGCCTGCGGGCAGATCGACATTGGCAATGCCAAATCTGAACTGGTGGAAGAGCTGAACACCCGTGCACAAGCCGCCAATCCCGATCAGCCTTTGATGCCAATGATGGAAGTGGCGGATGCGGCGCGCTCGATTTTGCACATGGCGGACATGCCGGCCTCTGCCAATGTACAATTCATGACCGTTATGGCCACCAAGATGCCCTATATTGGACGCGGATAAAGGACCAGACAGATGCACCCAAACCCGATTTTTCGCCAAACACCCGAGGCCCGTACCCTTGAGTATGCCCGTGACAATGGGTTTGGCCTGCTGTGCGTTGGCACCGATGACGGCCCTCCGCTGGTCAGTCATATCCCGTTTCTTTTGTCCCAAGATGGCACGCTGGCCGAGTTTCACCTCGTGCGCTCCAATCCGATTGCACGCCTGCTGAGCAAAACAGAGCTGCCCGCACGATTGGCCGTTCAAGGCCCGCACAGCTATATCTCACCCGATTGGTACAATGTTGACGATCAGGTGCCCACCTGGAATTACATTGCCGTGCATCTGGTGGGTCAGGTCTCGCTGCAACCGGCGGATGCCCTGCGTGATCTGCTGGATCGCCAATCCGCAATGTTTGAGCAAAAATTGCTGCCAAAGCCACCCTGGACATCCGCCAAAATGACCCCCGATGCCCTGGACAAGATGATGCGCCAGATCGTGCCCTGCCGAATGCAATTATCCGACGTGACAGGCACCTGGAAGTTGAACCAGAACAAACCCGATGACGTGCGCCTGCGGGCGGCCGACCATGTTGATGGCTACGGCATCGGACAAGAAACCGCGCTGGTGGCCGCATTGATGCGCGCCGCTGACGCATGACACACCAACCCAGGAGAGCAACATGAAACTGATCATCGCCGATGCCTCACCCTTTGCCCGAAAACTGCGCGTTATGCTGCATGAAACCGGACAAATGGAGGCTGTTGAGATGCTCACCGTGGCCACCACCCCCATC
>DFBW01000021.1:3388-5625 GCA_002366775.1 Roseovarius sp. UBA3070
TGATCCGCGAAGACGGCCCGGCGATTTATGACAGCCGGGTGATCGCCCGCTATCTGGATGCGCGGTTTGATGCGGGCCTCTATCCCGACGCCCGCCTCTGGGAAACGCTGACGCTGGAGGCCACAGCAGATGCCATCATGGATGCCGCAGTTCTGGTGACCTATGAGACACGTTTGCGCCCCGAAGACAAAGTGTTTGACGCCTGGATGGATGCACAGTGGGAAAAGGTTTCCCGTTCGGTTGCGGCCGTGAACGCGCGCTGGATGAGCCACTTGGCCGGACCGTTGGACATGAGCCATATCGCCATGGGTTGTGCGCTGGCCTATCTGGATTTTCGCCACGACGCACGAGGCTGGCGCAAGGAAAATGAAGCGCTTGCCGATTGGTTTGCTGCATTTGCTGAGCGTGAGAGCATGAAAGAAACTGCGCCCCAGTAGGGGGATGCACTAACTAAGCGTGCCAATCATCAACAGGATTGCGCAGGCGGCACAGGCGGCGGTGCGAACGCTGTTCCAGAAAACCCAGCGGGGTAGATAGACGTCGCTCCAGTACATCTTTGTGATGTCACGCCCCGTTTCCATACCTGCAAGCATCTCGTTCATCGGCACATTGAACCGGATCGTGACCCCAAAAGACCCGATAAGATAAACCACACCAGCAAGCACAATCATTGTCCGTGCTGTGCCATCAAGGCTGGTCAAACCGAAGCCCACAAGGATCAGAGATACCGGCACAAGGCCCAGAAATAGCGCCATGAATATCCAGCGGAATACCTCACGGTTGATGACTTGCATCGCCTCGATGCCGCCTGTGCCGCTGGTCAGTGCAAGTGAGCGCATGATGAAATCCGAGAAGGCGAGGAACACGCCTGCCAGAATGGCGAAGCCGAGGATGGAAAATTGGATGAGAAGGGTAAACCAGATAGACATGTGTGGACCTTTGCAGAAATGGGATGGCGCCGTTACGCCTGAGTTTCGGGCATGTCGGCAGCAGCGGGTTTCAGGTGGGATAGCGGTTCTGGGGAATCACAAAGCGAGGGACCACAGGGCGTTTGATACGCGGACACCGGAACGCCCTGAGGCACAATATTGCGATGGCCACCTCAATCCCGAGCGCGCCAAGCACGCTGGTTGACGGCATGCCATCAATCATAAGACTGACGAGCCGCCCGGCCGGAAAGGCCAGGTAAACCGCAAGCGCAATGGGCAGTGCAACCGAAGCCCAAGCCGCGCGAATGACACCCATCAGCATGATGCCCCCCAGCACTGCAAGACCCGCGCCGGGGGCGCGCAGCTCGCTCAGAAGGTTTGGGTTTGCGCCCAGTTCAATGCCGTAGCTGGCATAGAACACATGTGGAGCAGCGAGGATGAAACCGCCCACTGAGAGCGCTGTTGTTCCTGCGATGCCAAGGGTGGTCTTTTGAAATATGGTGAGAGTCATGGGAAATACCTTTGGGATGTGAAGAGAGTGAGATGGGGCGCCTGTCACAGCACCCCCGCAAAGTCAGTGCATGATCGCGTAGACAAGGATTGTTTCGCAGTGGCTATCGGCCCACAGATCAACGACCGACAACGTGTCTTGCCATCTGTCGATCACTTGCGCCGAGCACTCGTTACGGATGCTCTCCATCGCAAAGCGATAGGCAAGGTTCGCATTCTGGAACTCAACCGCGCTCAGGCCTTCCATCATGCGATCATTGAACGTCGGCATCAGCCCATAGACCGTATCGCGCACATCAAACGCATAATCGCGCGCCTTGATCACATCATCCCGGTTTCCCAGAACGGACACATGACCAGATAGGAAATGGTCAAAATTGTAGTCAAGGAAGGTGTCAAACATCGCCAGATACCCACTGACATCACTTGTCGCACCAAAGTTCATGAACGGCGCTTCACCCGGTGTGATGGTGTCGATTGCCATCAGAAACTTTTGGGCGGGCAAATAGATGATCGTATCCACATCCTCTGCGTGAAACCGGGAGGTCTGCAATGCGATGTCGACCCCGCCAATCGTCAGATCCAGAGCACCCTCAAAGGTGCGTGTCGCTGGCAGAACCCCCTCAAGGGGGTGCGCGGCCAAGGTTTCGGAGACACCAGCGGCGCTGATAACTTCAAGGCCATCAATGTCTGCAAAGGCAAACCCGCCGCCGTTATGATCTCGGTGGCCATGGCTCATGATCAAATGAGTGATCGGCATGTCAGGCGCCTTCAGATCAATCGCTTTTCGCAGGTTTG
>DFBW01000078.1 GCA_002366775.1 Roseovarius sp. UBA3070
TGATCGGCAAAGAACAATTCGATCTGCATCCGGTCGCCAGCGATTTTGTTGAACATATCAATCGCGGGCTTGATCACATGCTCGGCCAAAGCAGGGCCAGCATAGGTTTGCATGCGCCATGTGATTTTATCCTGAGCCAGGGCAGGGGTTGCCAATGGGGCAGCCAATGCGCCGACACCGGCGGTTTTCAGAAACTTACGTCTAGTTGTCATATCGTCTCTCCTTGATGAAATGAGGCCTCGTCATGAGGCTCTTCTTGGTTATTTTCCGTACACATAATCCGGCAGCCACAATGCGATCTGAGGAAAGATCATCACCAGGCTCAGGGCCACAACCATCACCAGCGCAAACGGGATGATGGAAATATAGATATCACGCAGGCCAATTTCAGGCGGGGCCATGGCGCGCATTAAAAACAGGTTATAGCCAAAGGGCGGCGTCATATAGGCAATCTGTGTTGTGATCGTATAGAGCACACCATACCAGATCAGATCAAAGCCCAACTCGCCCACCAGCGGCACATAAAGTGGCGCAACAATGACCAGCATCGCAGTATCATCCAGAAATGTGCCCATCACGATAAAGCTGAGCTGCATCAGGATCAGGATCATCCAAGGATTGAGGTTCAGCTGATCGGTAAACAGGCTTTCAATCGCCTTCACCGCACCAAGCCCGTCAAAAATGGCACCAAAGCCAAGTGCGGCCAGAATGATCCACATGAACATACATGAGATTGCCAGGGTGGAGCGCACCGAGGTTTCAAACACCGCGCGTGTCATGCGGCCCTTCACGATAGCGGCCAAAAACGCCGTCATCGCACCAATGGCCGAGCTTTCAACCAGGCTGGTCCAGCCCTTCACAAAGGGCACCATCATCGCGGCAAAAATCACCAGTGGCAAAAGGCCCGCGCGCAGCAGGCGCAGCTTTTCGGCCATCGACACGTTGCGTTCTTCTTCGGGCAGGGGCGGGCCCAATTCGGGCTGCAACCGGCAGCGCACATAGATATAAATGATGAACATCGTGGCCATCATCAGCCCCGGCACCACACCCGCCAGCCACAGCTGGCCCACGGGCTGGCGCGCAATCATCGCATAAAGCACCAGCACGACCGATGGCGGCACAAGGATGCCCAGGCTTGATCCAGCCTGGATCACCCCCGTGACCATGATCTTGTCATACCCGCGGCGCAGCAGCTCTGGCAGCGCAATGGTGGCCCCAATCGCCATGCCCGCAACACTCAGCCCATTCATCGCCGAGATCAGCACCATCAGCCCGATCGTGCCAATCGCCAGCCCGCCTTTGACCGGCCCCATCCAGACATGGAACATTTTGTACAGGTCATCGGCGATTTTGCTTTCTGACAGCACATAACCCATGAAAATGAACATGGGCAGGGTCAGCAGCGGATACCATTTCATCAGCTTCATCGCGGCGGAAAACGGGATTTCCACGCCGCCTGTGCCCCACAAAAGCATCCCCGCAGCGGCCCCGACAAACCCAATGGCCCCAAATACGCGCTGCCCGGTCAGCAACATCAGCATCATGGATGCGAACATCAAAATGGCGATCATATCATAGGACATCAGATTGCCTCGCCTTTGATGCGGCCCAGATCACGAAACAACTCGGCCAGACATTGCAGCAGCATCAGGAAAATACCCAGGCACAACAGTGATTTTACCGGCCACAGATGCGGTCTCCACGCGGTTGAGCTGCGTTCAAGATGGCCAAGCTTTTCCCCAGCGGCATCAAACCCTTGGGTGAAAAGCGTGCGGATCAGATCGCCAAAAAACTCATAAGTGCCAACGTTGTATGGCTGCCCCAGTGAGTAGGCAAACGAACTCAGCCCGCCATACAGCAGCACCCCCAGATAGAACATCAAAAAGAACACGGTGAACGCATCCATCCATGCCTTTTGTTTGTTACTCCAGCCGCCATAAAACAGGTCCATCCGCACGTTTGACCCAAGCTGGATCGAATAGGGCCCGCCCAATACATAATAGGCGACCATGACAAACTGAGCGGTTTCCAGCGTCCAGTGTGACGGTGAAAAAAGTGTCTTAGAGATCGACGACCACAGCAATACCCCCACCAGCACAAAGATCAGATACATCGCAATGCGCCCGATAAACCGGTTCATCGCGTCAATCGCGCGGATGTAGGCCAACACAGGTTTAGGCATGATCGCGGGCTCCTGTCTCAAGATTGGCCAATGCAGGGCGCAAAAGGGTGAGTAGTTCATTTGCCAATTTGATTTGCCCATTGGTGTCGGCAATCAGGTCATTGCGGATTTCGATCATCACATTAAGCAGGCCGTTGGTCATGCCGTGCACCTGCAAGGAATGGGTGACACCATCCTCGGGCCCATAGGGGGCATTTCGCATCACCACACGATGCCCAAGGGCGCTGGATTGGGCCAACATAGCATCGGCCAGTCGCGTGTCTGTGTCGTGTAGAATGCCGATCTCAACCGCGCGTGGTTTGCCAAAATAAACCGGTGTAAAGCTGTGAATCGTCACCAAAACCGTACCCAGCCCCTTGGCGGCGCGTGCCTGTAACAGGGCGGTGACCTCGGCACAGAATGGCACATAAATACCGTTTGTGCGGGCGTCACGATCCGCCTGTGTCAGAGATTGGTTGCCCGGCACATCTGTCGTTTCAGACCGTGCGGGCATGGCGCTGGCGTCTTCGGGCGGGCGATTGCAATCATAGACCAACCTTGAGGTAAGCCCCGCCACAAAGGGTGCATCCAGCGCCCGCGACAATTCCAATGACACTGCCCGTGCACCCGGATCCCAGGCGATATGGCTGGTGCGATCGGCCTCGCTCAGCCCCAGCCCATCCAGCGCGTCGGGGATGAAACTGGACGCGTGCTCACACAAAAGCACGACGGCCCCCCGGCCATCGGCGTTCAGCGTTTCAACCGCATCCGATTCGTTGAATTGCATGTGTCATCCCCATTCTGGAAAAATCTTTCCACAATGGGTAAATCCTGTCAATAATTATCCAAACTGATTTTCATGTGTGTATAGTTTGACGGCGCAGCACCTGAAATCCATAGTCTGACCAGCCACAGGGGGGGCAGTTGACACAGCCAGCCACAACCGTCCGAGAGCAGATCCGCTCACAGTATTCGGCACTGACCCAATCAGAGCGCAAGTTCGCCAATGCGTTGCTGGAGAACTATCCAAGTGCCGGCTTGGCCTCGATAACCGTTGTGGCCGAAACGGCAGGTGTGTCTACACCCACGGTGGCGCGGATGGTGCAAAAACTGGGGTTCAAAGGCTTTCCGCAGTTCCACAAAGCGCTCCTGACCGAACTACAGGCCAAAGTGTCTGGCCCCACGCAACGCCGCGCCAATTGGGTGAGCGATGCACCGGAATCGCATTTGCTCAACCGGTTTTCACAGGCCGTAACACAAAACCTGGAGCGCACGTTTTCCCATGTAGAACGTGCCGCCTTTGATGATGCCGCAGCGCTGCTGGCCCAATCTGACCGTCGACTTTATGCTGTGGGTGGGCGTATTACCCGCGCTCTGGCTGATTATGCATTCACCCATTTTCAGGCGATCCGGCCACGGGTGACACATATGACGTCATCTTCGGCCACATGGCCGCATTATGTGCTGGATATGGTCGAAGGCGACATCCTGCTGTTGTTTGATATTCGCCGCTACGAGGCCAATTTGCTGCGTTTGGCCGAACTGGCCGTCGAGCGGGGCGTCAAGGTTATCCTGGTCACTGACCAATGGACCAGCCCGATTGCCGATGTGGCGACGCATACGTTCAATTGCTGGGTTGAAATTCCGTCAGCCTGGGACAGTAACATCGCCACAATGCTGCTGCTTGAGGCGTTGATTGCTGCTGCTCAGGAGGAACTGTGGCCTGACACCAAGGATCGTTATGAACGCCTGGATGAACTTTTCAACCAGTCACGCCTTTTTCGAAAACCGCCGAATTAGCAGGCAGGATGCTGCAATATGTGCCAAGTTAATGACATCCACCCGGATTAAATTTGACTAACCGGTAAAAATAAACAAACTGATCACAATCATAAAAACAAGGAGATCAATGATGAAGTCACTTCTGAAACTGACGCGCCGCTCGGTGCTGGCGTCGGTGGCAGCCACATCTGTGATGCTGTCCGGCGGTATGGCCATGGCCATGGAAAAGGTGAAGGTCGCCGCGATCTACACTTTGCCGGTTGAACAACAGTGGATCAGCCGCATTCATCTGGCACTGAACACCGCCGCCGAACGTGGCGATATCGAATACACATTCTCAGAAAACGTGGCCAACACGGATTACGAACGTGTCATGCGCGAATATGCCGAGGGCGGCGCGCAGCTGATCGTGGGCGAAGTATTTGGCCTTGAACGTGCCGCGCGCAAAGTGGCCAAGGATTATCCCGAAACGGGCTTCCTCATGGGGTCATCCTTTGGCCCGGTGGCGCCCAACTTCTCGGTCTTTGACAACTGGATTCACGAACCCTCCTACCTGTCTGGCATGGCCGCAGGTGCGATGACCGAAAGCAACGTCATTGGTATGGTTGGCGGCTATGCCATCCCCGAAGTGAACCGCCTGATGAACGCCTTTATGGAAGGCGCGCGGGCCCAGAACCCGGATGTCAAATTCATCGTGAACTTCATCGACAGCTGGTACGATCCCCCCAAAGCCAAGGAAAGCGCTTTTGCCATGATGGATGCCGGTGCTGACATCATGTACGCCGAACGCTTTGGCGTATCGGACGCTGCGGTCGAGCGCGGCGTAAAGGCCATTGGCAACGTGATCGACACCTCAGCCGATTATCCCGACACGATCCTCAGCTCAGCGCTCTGGCATATGGAGGCCACCATC
>DFBW01000121.1 GCA_002366775.1 Roseovarius sp. UBA3070
GGCCCAATATTGCTCCGCGTTTTACAGCGGGGCCTGCGCCCCCAAACATCTCCGGATTTGTGTGGAGTCCACGCACCGCAGCCCAATCCATTTTAAAGGCTCAGATGTGTTGGACGCAACTGTTTGGCACAGGCGGCTGAAACAGAGTGTTTCTAGTTAAGTTTACTTTTATTCTGTTAAAGCAGGTAATTATAAGTAATTTACTGGCCCAAGCGTTGACCGTGCGGGGTGGCCAGCAGGCGACGCAATTATTCTGGTCACAAAATTATTCTGGTCATAAAAAGAGATGGGAAACTTGATGGCTGATCATTCAAAAGTCTTCACATATGAAGAAGACGGGCTTTCTTATTCCGTTACGATGTATGAAGAAGGTGGTGAATTCTTTGCAGATATTACTGTAATCGACGGGGCCATGGACGTAAACGCCGTCTATTTTGGCGACGATGATTTTTCTGGCAAGAGCGAAATGCTGAAGGGGCCTCTCAATATGAAGGGCGCTCATCATGGCGAAGAAGATGTGCAGTGGGACAATGCCGTTGCGCTTAGCAATCCCGGCCTCGGCCCGGAAGGCGAAGACAAGGATACCTACCTTACAAGTGGGGATACGCTGACACTCTCATTGGATATTGACAGTCTCGATGAGATTGATGTCTTTGGCATTCGCGCAACATCAACAACGACGGAAGAAGGGTCTATCAAAGCCGTCACCGGAGACCCAGAGGAACCCGAAGAGCCAGAAGAGCCCATTTTCGAAAAGGTCTTCTTTGGAGAAGAGTTTTCGGAATCCGGTGATCTCTTGGGCGGAACTTTTATTCTTGATGAAGAGCCCGACCCGAACACTTACAACAATGTTGCGCTTCCCGAGGGTACCGAACCCACTTTTGAAAACTATCTCGACTACTTCCTGTCGGATGAGGTTGGTGGCGATTTGAGCTCGATTGAATCCATTGTCTTTTATGGAACCAATGACGAAGGGAATCCCGAAGAACTGTTCCAAATTGACGCGCCTGATGGAGGCTTTCAGGATGCCGAAGAAGTGTTGGCAGCCTATGATGATGCAATATCCGGCTATGAAGATCCCCAAACATCAGTGCAGACGATTGATAATGAAGCTGATGCAAACGGCGGTAATGTCGATGACGTCTCCCAGAGCTATGATGGTGAAGATCTCATTGCTGCGATTAGCATGGAAGAGGTCGACGAGGCCGAAGCAGAGCAAGCCTCAGATGTGGAAGAAGACGAGTTCGAACTTCTTCTTTAAGCGATACGCTCGGCGCATGCGCCAATACACCATGTGGCTTGGTGCCGCTGATTCAAGTGTTCGGCATGTGATAGCGACGTAACAAAGACAAACTGGAAAGCGCACAATTTTGTAGCGCTTTCCAGGCCCCTCAACACAGCGGAAAGCCCATCAGGATTAACAAATCCTTGGCTTTTCGCCTGCGTGACCCATTCGGCGTTCAGCGCTGTTTTCACCCTCGCTGTGATCTGAGTTGGCCTTCGGGTCACCTATTGCACCGGTTTGCCAGGCCTACTCACCCCGACGGATTGCCAGTTTCTGCATAGACCACTTCAGCATCAATCCCGACCGGCGTTTAATACCGCAATGATCGGCTGCTTTTAAGAAGCTTGCGTTCAGTAATTCCCCGCCACATATTTCGCAATTGCGCCACCACGAGAGCTGACGTCAAGCTTTTGATAGATCGCCTTAAGATAATATTTCACCGTGTTTTCGCTTAGTCCCAAACGGGCTGAAATTTGAAAATTGGTGAGGTCGTTCACCAACAATGCCAATATCTCATGCTCGCGGCGTGAGAGCACATCAGCATTTTCGGACGTGAGCTTGCGCAAAATATCTGTCGGCACGATGGAATGCCCCTCTACCAGCTTGCCAAGTATCTTGGGCAGGCTGGTCAGGATTTGATTCATCATACAAACAGAATTGGCACCGGATTTAATGGCAGTGCGGATAAAGGCGAACTCCGTGTCCTCAGCCACCACCACAACCATCACCTCAGGGTGATCTTTGTGCAGCATCGCCAGAACATGGCTCAGATCCGCATCACTGAGCCTCACCCCCAGAATCAGGATCCTCTTGCCTTCTGACGCCTCCAGAATACGCGACAGGCTTGTCGTGTCTGTTGCAAACTCGGCCAGTTGCACTTCGGGGATTTGCGACACAAGCGAGCCAATACCCTGACAAACAATCACATGACGGTCGGCCACAAAGACCCGCGGCAGTTCAGGGATGGGATCAATGCTCATGTTATGTGCCGGGGCCCTTTTCGTATCCGGACCAGTGTACAGCAAAATTTGTACTCTGCTATCACGCTTATCGCGACAAAAGAGCGCCGGAAACCGATGTAATTGCACGATTATTTTGTATGCCGCTGCATGCCGAAAGCATCCAGGCAGCGCGGGCACTCAACCGGGTGGGTGTTGGCTACCCGATTGTTGGTCCTGCTCTGCCTCAGGTTTTTTGCCCCATTCATCCGGGCGTTACGATTGCAATAGTCACCCGCCTAAGGTAGGAAAAACCCCCAGGAGAGACACCATGAACGGCACTCAACATCTATTTATTCCGGGCCCAACCAATGTTCCCGAACCGGTACGCCAATCGATGAATATTCCTATGGAGGATATGCGCGCACCGGATTTTCCCGATTTTGTGCAAAGGCTTCTGTGTGATCTCAAGAAGGCCTTCCGCATGGAAGGCGGCCGGGTATTTGTGTTTCCATCGTCTGGTACAGGCGCTTGGGAATCGGCCATTCAGAACACGCTGAACATTGGCGACAAAGTTCTGATGTCGCGGTTCGGGCAGTTTTCATTACTTTGGGTCGATATGGCCGAACGCTTGGGCCTGAACGTGGATATGTCCGAGGTCGAATGGGGAAAAGGTGTTCCTGTCGAAGACTATAAGGCCAAGCTGGCGGCAGATACCAAACATGAAATCCGCGCTGTGTTTTGTACGCAGAACGAAACAGCCACGGGTGTGACCTCTGATATTGCCGCGGTGCGCGCTGCCCTGGACGAGGTTGGCCACCCGGCAATGCTGTTTGTCGACGGCGTCAGCTCCATCGCCTCAATCGAATTTGAGATGGAGAAATGGGGTGTCGATCTGGCGGTGTCCGGCTCGCAAAAAGGGTTTATGTTGCCCGCGGGCTTGGGCATTTTGGGTGTGTCGGATAAGGCGCTTGAGGCCAACAAAGCCGTGGATAATGCCGGCATGGGCCGCTGCTATTTCAGCTTTGAGGATATGATCAAGCTGAATGACACTGGTTATTTTCCCTATACTCCCGCCACTCAACTGCTGCGCGGTTTGCGCTGTTCGCTGGATATGTTGCTGGGGGCCGGGATGCAGACCGTTTGGGAGCGCCACAATCGTTTGGCCGAAGGGGTACGCCGGGCTGTTGCCGCCTGGGATGGCTGCGAGCTGGTATCACGCGGGCCTGAATGGGCCTCTGATACGGTCTCGGCTATTTATACGCCCGAAGGCGTGGATGCGCGCGACGTGATCTGGGGGGCCTATTACAAATACCAGACCTCGCTTGGCACTGGGTTGAACAAGCTGATGGGCAAAGCCTTTCGCATCGGCCATCTGGGGTCATTGAACCCGGTGATGTTATGCGGTGCAATCTCGGCTGCGGAAATGGCCCTGATAGATGCAGGTGCCAAAATCGAAGCCGGTTCAGGCGTGGCGGCCGCACAAGAGCATTACCGCGCCACCACCCCCACCGGCATGTAAGGGAGGCAGTTATGATCAACATTCTTGTTTCTCGCGCTTGGCCGAAAGAGGCCGAAAACCGCCTGATATCCCAAGCGTTGGGCGAGGTTACCCTGCGCCATCCCGATACCCCGATGACCCATAAAGAGTGGATGGAAGCCGCAAAGCGCTATGAGGTGATCATGCCCACCGTGTCTGATAAAATCCCGGCCGAGTTTTACCCAGCGGCGGCAGGCAAGGTGCAGGTCATGGCCAATTACGGCGTTGGGTTTAATCATATCGACATTGATGCGGCGCGTGATGCAGGCATTGCTGTCACCAACACGCCCGATGTTTTAACCGATTGCACCGCTGATCTGGCGATGGGTCTGATGCTGACGGCAGCGCGGCGCATTGGTGAAGGCGAGCGCGAATTGCGCGCCGGCAAGTGGATCGGCTGGCGCCCGACACATATGATTGGCAAGAAGGTCACAGGGGCCACGTTGGGCATCATCGGGTTTGGCCGTATTGGCCAGGCCATGGCCAAACGTGCGCATTTCGGATTTGGCATGAAAGTGGTGTTCCAGGATGCCTGGACGGTGCCCGATGACATCAAAGCTGCCAGTGGCAACGCCACTCAGCTGGGCTCGATGCCTGAGGTTGCGGCGGCCTGCGATTTCCTGTCACTGCATTGCCCCGGCGGCGCAGATACCTACAAGATGATCAACGCAGATGTGTTTGCGGCGATGAAACCCGGCTCGATCCTTGTGAACTCTGCACGCGGTGATGTGATTGACGAAGACGCGTTGTTTGCAGCACTTGATAGTGGCCATCTGGCAGCTGCGGGGCTGGATGTTTATCATAATGAACCTGCCTTGGACCAAAGGTTTCAATCCTACGAAAACTTGGTTTTGGCACCACATCTGGGCAGTGCCACTAATGGCACCCGCGCTGCGATGGGTCACCGGGCAATCGACAATCTAACGGCTTTTCTGACTGGGCAGACTCCTAGCGATCTGGTCAGTTAACCTGTTTCAAAACTCTTCCAGACAGCCGCCGGAAACCTCGTGTCTCTGGCGGATTCTTCATGATTTAAGGCGCTGTTAACCACAAACATGAAAGAGTGAGCCATGTTAAACATAGATTCACCCTTTGCAGCAGACCAGTGGATGGCAAACGTGTTTTCCGCCAAGGCCGTGCGCGATGGCCACGTCATCCGGCGCAAGCTGGCCCATATTGACAGATTTGTGGGGCGTGAACGTTTTATGGCAGAACTTTCACGCCGCGGTTGGCATGCCGTTGAAAACTCAGGTCAGATGGTCATCTTTTGCAATCAAGAACCGATTCGGGTGATTCTGTAGCGCGCTCTTCTTGACTGCCAAACTGAAAACACATGTTTTCAGGACACGGAATTCATATGAATTCCGCAGCACGCACCACATACGTTTCCTATTGTAAACAATTGTTTTCCTTACGCTCCACTCTCCGCAGCCTCTGTGTTCCGCGGTATCCAAACCAAGCCTACCGGGTAGCCGCACCCTACCCGATCAGGCTCGCTATTTAACCCCAATCATCCGTTCTTACCCGTGGGAAAGTATCTCGTATCGCCATTTCGCGCGAAGCTGAATGAAACCCGCATTCACGCGTCTGGCAAAGGACCACACAACATGAGTTACACCCTGCACCCCCTCAAAAAACAACGACTACAACGCTCGGAACTGGCTGTGCCTGGATCTAATCCCACGATGATCGACAAAGCAGCGGATTCTGATGTGGATTACATCTTCCTCGATTTGGAAGATGCCGTTGCCCCACCCGAGAAAGTGCAGGCGCGCTCGAACATCATTCAGGCGCTCAATGACATTGACTGGAAGGCCAAAGGTAAAACCATGTCGATCCGTATCAACGGGCTCGACACGCATTATATGTACCGAGATGTTGTTGAAATCGTTGAACAAGCAGGTCAGCACCTTGATACCATTCTTGTGCCAAAAGTGGGTGTTCCAGCTGATCTCTATACCGTTGAAACCATGATCAGCCAAATCGAAGAGGCCATGGGCTTCACCCATCAAATCGGCATGGAAGCCCTGATTGAAACCGCCCTGGGCATGGCCAATGTCGAGGCGATTGCCGCCGCACCCGGACGCCTTGAAGCGATGCATTTCGGTGTGGCTGATTATGCCGCGTCAAACCGTGCGCGCACAGTTGTGATCGGCGGGTTGAACCCGGATTACCCTGGCGATCAGTGGCACTTTGCGCTTAGCCGCATGACCGTGGCCTGCCGCGCCTACGGCCTTCGCGCCATCGACGGGCCGTTTGGTGATTTCTCTAATCCCGACAGCTTCGTTCTTGCTGCCAAACGGGGGGCCGCTTTGGGTATCGAAGGCAAATGGGCGATCCATCCCAGCCAGATCGAACTGGCAAACCAAGTGTTTTCACCCACTGAATCCGAGGTCACCCGTGCGCGCCGCATCATCGAAGAGCTGCGCAAAGCCGAGGCCACAGGCAAAGGGGCCGCCTCGCTTGATGGCAAGCTGATCGACGCCGCCTCCGAGCGCATGGCCAACAATGTTTTGACGGTGGCTGACGCCATCGCCGCCAAAGGCTAGAGGAGACCACCCAATGGATATCCATGAATATCAGGCCAAAGAACTGCTGACCCGTTTTGGGGTTAACATCCCACGCGGCGGAATTGCCTACAGCCCCGAGCAGGCGGTGTATCGCGCCTCGGAATTGTCTGGCGAGAAATGGGTCGTGAAGGCGCAAATCCATTCCGGTGCGCGAGGCAAGGCCGGCGGTGTGCGCATCTGCTCATCCGAGGAAGAACTATCCGAGGCCGCCTCCTGGATGCTGGGGCGCAAACTTGTCACCCATCAAACCGGACCGCAGGGCAAACTTGTCAGCCGTCTGTACATCGAAGAAGCCACAACCATTGCCCAGGAAATTTACCTCGCCTTTGTGATGGATCGTACCGAAGAACGTGTGATGGTGGTGGCCTCGGCCCAAGGTGGCATGGAGATCGAAGATATTTCCGCCAATGAACCAGATTCGATCATCCGCTCCGTGGTCGACCCGGCTGTCGGCATGCAAGCCTTCCAGGCACGCGAAATTGCTTTTTCACTGGGGCTTGATCCGGCGCTTATTCCACAGGCTGTTAAAACCATCACCGGATGTTACAAACTCATGGAGGAAATGGACGCCAACATGGTTGAAATCAATCCGCTGGTTGTGACCGCTTCGGGTGAAATTGTCGCGCTGGATGGCAAGCTCAGTTTTGATGATAACGCATTGTTCCGGCATCCCGAAATTTCCGAACTACGCGACAAATCCCAAGAAGATCCACGCGAAACTTTCGCCGGGGATCGCGGCTTGAACTACATCGGTCTGGATGGTGAAATCGGGTGTATCGTCAATGGGGCGGGCCTCGCCATGGCCACGCTCGACATGATCAAAATGGCCGGTGGCGACCCTGCTAACTTTTTGGATGTGGGGGGTGGGGCTTCGCCCGATCGTGTGTTGATGTCCTTCAAGGCGGTGCTGAACGACAAGAACGTTGAGGCCATTCTGGTGAATATTTTTGCCGGCATTAACCGCTGCGATTGGATTGCCGAAGGGGTGATCCGTGCGGTGAAAGAGCTGGAACTGACCATGCCTTTGGTGGTGCGCCTGTCGGGCACCAATGTGGATGAAGGCCGCAAACTGATTGCTGAAAGCGGTCTGAATATCCAAACAGCCGAGACCCTGGCCGATGCCGCAGAATTGGTGGTGGGTGCCTGGAAATCGGCCCGAGCCAACTGAGGAGAGCCAGATATGTCCATTCTGATCAACAAAGACAGCAAAGTACTGGTCACAGGGCTGACCGGGCGCATCGGCAGCTTTCACGCCGAAGAGATGCGTGAATATGGCACCAATGTCGTGGGCGGAGTAACCCCCGGCAAAGGTGGCACCATGCACAATGGCCTGCCGGTGTTTAACACCGTCAAAGGTGCCGTGGCAGAAACTGACGCCGATATGGTGATTGCCTTTGTGCCCCCGCCCTTTGCGGCCGACAGCATTATGGAAGCGGCAGATGCGGGGATCAAAACCTGCGTGTGTATTGCCGATGGCATACCGGCGCAGGATATGATCCGCGTGAAGCGCTATATGCGCCGTTACAAATCGCAAAACCGGATGCGCCTGATCGGGCCCAACTGTGCAGGCATCATCACGCCGGGGCAGGCCTTTGCAGGCCTCATGCCACCCCATATTTATCTGCCGGGTCGTGTGGGTATCATCGGGCGCTCGGGCACATTGGGCTACGAGGCAGCAAGCCAGATGAAGGAAGTGGGTATCGGGGTTTCGTCTTCCATTGGCATTGGCGGTGATCCTGTCAACGGGTCTTCGTTTCGTGACATTCTGGAACTGTTTGAGAACGACGAGGACACCGATGCCGTGGTGCTGGTTGGCGAAATTGGCGGCCCACAAGAAGCGCAAGCTGCGGCCTATATCGGCGATCACATGAAAAAACCTGTGGCGGCTTACATTGCCGGGCTGTCTGCCCCCAAGGGGCGCACAATGGGCCACGCCGGAGCGATCGTTTCAGCCTTCGGTGAAAGCGCGCAGGAGAAGGTCGAAATTCTAAAAGAAGCCGGCGTTGCGATTGTGCCCACGCCGTCGTCCTTTGGTCCGGTAGTAAAGAAAATGCTGGCCGCCTGATCCGCACCATAAACTTGTGAAAAAGCCCGGTGCCCGATACGGGACGCCGGGCTTTTTTCTGGTTCATGTACCTAAATCCAATATTTACCTGACGCGCAAAGACCTGCCGATCAGGGTGATCAGCCCTTGCGCTTATCGCTTTGATCTGGCCTTTGGGTGTGACCAAACCAAAGGCCCCTTCCCCATGTTTCTGCGTTTTCTGTCTGTGATCGTTTTTAGCTTCCTTGCTGCGTGTTCTACATCACAGCCCCCCACCGCAGGGCCTGCAGATGTCCCGCTATATCCCAATGAAACGCCGGAAATACGCGCGCTGGTCAACCAAACGGCTGATCATTACGACGTGCCCCGCGCCTTGGTGCATAAGGTCATCCAACGTGAAAGCGATTACCGCCCGCGGGCGCGCAACGGCCCGTATTGGGGCATGATGCAGATCCTGCCCGCCACGGCGCGTGGTATGGGGTTCTCCGGCCCAAACTCGGCTTTGCTGGACGCCGAAACCAACCTAACATGGGCCGTCAAATACCTCAAAGGTGCGTGGATGGTCTCGGACGGCGATATGGATGCCGCTGTAATGTGGTACGCACATGGCTACTATTATGAGGCCAAGAAACAGTGCTTGCTGGTGGAAACCGGGTTGAACAGCCGTGAAACGAGCCGGGCCTGCCGGTAGCTCCTTTACTTTACTGTGAAGCTGACGGGGAATGTCTGCTTGGAGCCCTTCTTCCGAAATTCTGCGGCATGGCGAATGTCTGGAATTTGACGATATTGCTATGTTGTTGACTGGCTCGCACGCGCTGCAAAGACAGCTCCAAGTGTTACAAGAACGCTTGCCGCAAACAATGTCCACGTGAGGTCGGCTATACCTGCGGCGACCAGCACAAAGGTGGAAAGGAGCGGGGCGGCGTAAGAGGCAACGCCTAATAGTTGAATGTCACCCCGCTTTACGCCGACATCCCACACAAAAAAGGCCAACCCAACTGGTCCGACACCCAACCCTATGACAGCCAGCCAAACGCTGATTTGATCCGGCCAAACAGTCGTCTCAAGACCAAGATGGGCGATGGCTGATAAGATCGCCGTTCCAAGGCAGAACACGACGACGCTTGAGGTCGGTGTCTGGCCCAGTCTGCGCGATATGACCGAATAACTTGACCAGGTGACGGCACATAAAAGGGCTAAACAGTATCCTAAAATGGCGTCAGTTTCAAAGCTGGTTTGACCTTGGGTCACAATGAGTGCGGCACCTGCAAAACCAACTAAGCCACCAAGGACATGCCCAGATTTTAGCCGTTCCTCAGGGAGAATACCTGACAATAGAACAATCAAGAGTGGCCAAAGGTAAGCAATAAGCCCAGCTTCTGCGGCAGGAGCGAGGCGCAAAGCAGAAAAGTACAAGAAGTGATACCCAAACAAACCAACGGTCCCGAAGGCATAAATCTTCCAACTGACCGTTTTGAGAGACTGCGCCTCTCCCGCGAATATAACCCAGCACAGACCAAGCGATCCACCGATCACGAATGACATGGACGTCAATTGAAGGGGGGGGATCGGAACAGTTTTGACTGTCAAAAGTGCAAGCAGTGCCCACATGAGCACAGCCCCAAAACCCAATAGTGTTGCCCTTGCCTTTGTCACGTCGTCCACCACTCATACTGTGTTTGAAGCCCTATATATTCTGAGACTGTCCGGGGCTAGTACCGTTTCTTCAAAGCGGCCATTCCTATATCGAAGCCAGATGGTAACTTTGTCCGCTCACCAGACATTCAATCAAAAGGGCGCAGCAACAACTTGCCACGCCCTCTTTTGTATTCCATGGCTTATCACTCAGACGTCCAGCGTGTTGTCTTTTTCCCATTGAGTGAAATGGGTCACGAACGAGGTCCACTCCTGATGCCGCATCTTCAGATAGGCGGCGGAAAACTCCTCGCCCATCATCGCCTTCAGCTCTTTGTCTTTGTCGTAAAAACGAAGCGCATCCAGCATGTTCAGCGGCAGCTTGGGCGCACCGCGCACTTTGTGACCGTCGGCATACATATCAATGTCATAACGCTTGCCGGGGTCAGCTTTTGAGCGCACACCAGACAGGCCAGCAGCGATGATCACCGCTTGCAACAGATAGGGATTCACCGCGCCATCCGGCAGGCGCAATTCAAAGCGGCCCGGCCCCGGCACCCGCACCATATGTGTGCGATTGTTACCGGTCCACGTCACCGTGTTGGGTGCCCATGTGGCCCCTGACATGGTGCGCGGCGCGTTGATACGCTTATAGCTGTTGACCGTCGGATTGGTGATCGCGGCCAGGGCACTGGCGTGTTTCATGATCCCGCCCAGGAAATACGATCCCTGCTCGGACAGGCCCAGTTCGGCCGTCTGACTGCCCGTGGTGGTGTCCGTGGCAAAGACGTTGGTCCTGGCCTTGTCGCCGGGCGCATCCCACACAGAAATATGCGCATGACACCCATTGCCCGTCAGACCCTCAACAGGTTTGGGCATGAACGTTGCCCTGAACCCATGTTTTTCGGCCACGGATTTGGTCATGAACTTAAAGAAGCTGTGTTTGTCCGCCGTGCGCAGAGCATCGTCAAATTCCCAGTTCATCTCAAACTGGCCATTGGCATCCTCATGGTCGTTTTGATACGGCCCCCAGCCCAGATCCAGCATATAGTCGCAAATCTCGCGCACCACGTCATAGCGGCGCATCACCGCCTGCTGATCATAGCAGGGCTTGGCGGCGGTATCATATTCATCCGACAGGGCCGAGCCATCGGGTGTGAGCAGGAAATACTCGGCCTCAATCCCGGTTTTGACGTGCATGCCTTCTTCGGCGGCTTGAGCAATAAGGCGTTTGAGCACATTGCGTGGGGCCTGATCGACAGGTGCCCCTTCCATCACCGGATCGGCGGCGACCCAGGCCACATCAGGCTGCCATGGCAGTTGGATCACTGATGCGGGGTCAGGCACTGCCAGCATATCAGGGTGTGCCGGGGTCAGGTCCAGATAGGTGGCAAAGCCGGCAAAGCCTGCACCTTCTTCCTGCATATCTGCGATGGCCTGGGCGGGCACCAGTTTGGCCCGCTGCCCACCAAACAGATCCGTAAAGGAAATCATGAAGTATTTCACGCCGTTCTCAGCGGCAAATGCGGCGAGGTCTGTTGTCATCGTTCTTGTCTCCCTGTCGTCAATGGAAAAAGGGGCAGCCTTGCCACCCCCTCTGTCAATATCTTAGAAACCTGTGCCCGGCTTGCCCGGATACCAATCGGTGCCCGACAGTGGCACCTGCGCCATCGCGGCGGCCTCCATCGTCAGGGCAACAAGGTCTTCTGGCTCCAGATTGTGCAGATGGTTCTTGCCACAGGCGCGGGCGATGGTCTGCGCCTCCAGTGTCATCACCTTCAGATAATTGCGCAGGCGCCGCCCTCCCTCAATCGGGTCAAGGCGTGCCATCAACTCGGGGTCTTGGGTGGTGATACCAGCGGGGTCCTGGCCTTCGTGCCAGTCGTCATAGGCGCCCGCCGTGGTGCCCAGCTTGTTGTACTCGGCCTCCCATTTTGGGTCATTGTCACCGATGGCTATCATCGCGGCCGTCCCAATTGAGACCGCATCTGCCCCCAAGGCCATCGCCTTGGCCACATCTGCACCCGAGCGGATGCCACCCGACAGGATCAACTGAACCTTGCGGTGCATTCCCAGGTCCTGCAGTGCCTGAACCGCAGGGCGGATGATGGCCAAAGTTGGCTGCCCCACATGTTCAATGAACACATCCTGCGTCGCGGCGGTACCGCCCTGCATCCCATCCAAAACGATGGCATCTGCCCCCGCTTTGATGGCCAGCGTGATGTCATAATAGGGCCGCGCACCGGCTACTTTCACATAGATCGGGACTTTCCAGCCGGTGATCTCGCGCAGTTCAAGTATCTTGATCTCAAGGTCATCAGGGCCGGTCCAATCGGGGTGGCGACAGGCCGAGCGTTGATCAATACCTTTGGGCAGATTGCGCATCTCGGCCACTCGATCCGAGATTTTTTGCCCCAGCAGCATACCGCCACCGCCCGGTTTGGCCCCCTGCCCCACGACGACCTCAATCGCATCGGCGCGGCGCAGGTCATCGGGGTTCATCCCATAGCGTGATGGCAGATATTGATAGACCAGTTTTGTGGAATGGCCGCGCTCTTCTTGGGTCATGCCGCCGTCACCGGTTGTGGTCGAGGTGCCTGCCATGGACGCGCCCCGCCCCAGTGCTTCTTTGGCGGGACCACTGAGTGAGCCAAAGCTCATGCCGGCAATTGTGATCGGAATATCCAGCTCAATCGGGTTTGAGGCATGCAGCCCGCCGATGGTCACTGAGGTCTCACATTTCTCACGATACCCCTCCAGCGGATAGCGCGAGATAGACGCCCCCATAAACAACAGGTCGTCAAAGTTGGGCACACGGCGCTTGGCCCCGCCGCCGCGAATATCATAAATGCCCGTGGCCGCCGCGCGGCGAATGTCACTGTTCACATCCTGCGAAAACGTCGCTGACTGACGTGGTGTTGTGTGCGGGATTTTCTGGTCTGTCATGATCTTATCCCCTCAATACGCGCCAGCGTTATCAATATCAAAATTATAGAGCTGCCGAGCCGAGCCATAGCGCGTGAAGTCCTCGGGCCTGGCATCACAACCGGCCTCTTCAAGCAACCCTTTGAGCAACTCGATATGCTCCGGGCGCATCTCTTTCTTTTCGCAATCAGCGCCGAGACTTTTTACCTCACCGCGCACAAAAAACCGCGCCTCATAGCAACTGTCGCCCAGGGCCTCGCCTGCGTCACCACAGACAACCAGATTACCGGATTGGCCCATAAAGGCCGACATATGGCCGACATTGCCATGCACGACGATATCAACGCCCTTCATGGAAATCCCGCAACGCGAGGCGGCATTGCCCTTGACCACAATCAGCCCGCCGTGGGCCGTGGCGCCCAGATACTGGCTGGCGTCGCCTTCAATGATGATCTTGCCCGACATCATGTTTTCGCCCGTGCCGGGCCCGGCCGAGCCATCAATATTGATTGTCGCCTGTTTGTTCATACCGCCACAATAATAGCCGGTTGACCCACGCACGGTCACTTCAATCGGGGCATCCAGACCCACAGCTATGGCGTGGCTGCCTTTGGGGTTCACGATTTCCCATGCGGTTTCGTTGGTGCTCTGGGTTTGCGCATGCAGCTCCTCGTGCATGGCGCGCAGGCCCTTTTCTCCCAAATCAAATGTCTGCATATCAGTGCTTCCAAAAATAAACGGTTGCGGGTTCGGGTTCCCAGACGCGCGCGGCCTCGATCCCCGGCAGGCTGACCAGAGCGCGGTATTCGCTGCCAAAGGCCACATATTGGTCCGTTTCGGCCATTACGGCAGGCTTGCAGGCGATCGGGTCACGCACCACGCCGAACCCGTCCTTGGTGCCAACCACGAAGGTGTAAAACCCGTCCAGATCGTCAATGCCCGCCTCCAGCGCCTCGCCCAATGAATGGCCGTTCTGCATTTTCCAGGTCAGATAAGCGGCGGCAACTTCGGTGTCATTCTCGGTTTCGGTCATCACCCCTTCGCGCGCCAATGTCCGGCGCAATGAGTTGTGATTGGAAAGCGAGCCATTGTGGACCAGACATTGATCAGCACCGGTTGAAAACGGGTGCGCCCCCAGCGTGGTGACGGCACTTTCCGTGGCCATGCGGGTGTGGCCGATGCCGTGGCTTCCGGTCCGTTGCGGGATGTCAAACTTCTCAGCGGCGTCACCCGGAAGGCCGACTTCCTTATATATCTCAATGGCTTCCCCGGCACTCATCACTCGGGTTTCAGGGCGCATCTCTTTCAGGGCTGCGCGTGCCTCCTGCATTTTACCCTCAGGCAGGTCGAT